>NZ_JBSFJC010000229.1:0-7729 GCF_053597855.1 Kitasatospora sp. NPDC001225 | reverse complement strand
GCCCGGGGTGCTGGAGGGCGCATCCAAGGAGAGATCATGAACATGACACGCTCGCGTCTGCTCGCCGCCCTTGTGGGCCGCGCCGGAAGGACCGCCGCCGTCGCCCTGGTGGCCGCCGGGACGCTCGGCGGCCTCGGCACCGCCGCCGCGGCCACCATCGGCCCCCTCCCGGCCGGTGCGCACGCCGTCCGGACCGCCACCGACACCGACTCCGCGACCGACACCGCCACCGTGTCCGACGGCGCCACCGCCCGTTCCGCGCTGCGCGAGCGGATCGTCTCCATCGCCCGCGGCCAGATCACCCCGGCCGGCCAGGACCCCGAGAAGACCGGCACGTGCGACAAGTACTTCGCCTACGCCGACGGGACGGAGAAGCAGAGCAAGTGCGCCAAGACCGCCTGGTGCGCCGCGTTCGCCGACTGGACCTGGCACCAGGCCGGCGTGAAGCCCGCGCCGACCACCCTGTCCGGACGCGGCGTCGGCAAGTGGGGCCAGGAGCACCACCTCTTCCACAACCGGCAGCCCGCGCGCGGCGAGCGCCCCTACACCCCCGTCCCCGGCGACCTCGTCGTCTACGGTCCGCCCGCCTACGCGAAGGGTGGTCACGTCGGGGTCGTCGTCGCCGTCAACCACGACGGCACCATCGACACCGTCGAGGGCAACGTCGGGGACAAGGTGACGCACCGCCACGTCAAGCCCGCGGACGCCCGCGGCGGTGGGCAGAAGTTCCACATCTCCGGCTACGTCAGCGTGCCCGGCGCCTGACCGGCCCGCCTCCACCAGCGCCGGCGCCCGGGCGGATGATCCGTCCGGGCCCCGGCCGTCGCTGCCCGGCCTCGACCGGTAGGTTCACCGTGGCGCGTTCGAGCACCTTCGACGCACTTCACGAGGGGGAGGCCACCGGTGGACGTACTGGCGATCATGGAAGCACTGGCCGAACAGGGCATCACCGTGCTGCTCAAGGCCGACGCCGAACGGATGGCGGAGCAGCGCAAGCCGTGGACGTTCGTGGCCAGCGGCGCCCCGCTGCGTGACGACATCCTCGTGCGCACCGATGCCGCCTCGGTGGAGCAGTGCCTCGAAGCCTGCCTGCCCCGCCTGCGGGAACTGGGCATTTCGCTGCCGGAGTGACGAGAGCGGCCCCAGAGGCCGACGGCGGGTCCGCCGGTGCGGGCGGACGCGGACGAACAGGTGGCGCGGGTGTGTCGGAGGGGCTCTTCCGGGGCAACCGCTCGGGTGTGGGGCTCCTCGCGCGGCCCCGGGCTCCCCGGGCCGGGGCGGGGCGGTGCGTGGGGCGGTGCGGTTCGTTCGAGGGGGAGGAGGAGCACATGGGCGGGTCGATCGGCTCGGTGTGGGGCGGCGACCGGCTGGACCTCGACGCCTATCTGGCCCGGGTTGGGTACCGGGGGGAACGCGAGCCGACGCTGGAGGTGCTGCGCGCGCTGCACGCCGCCCACATCGCCGCGCTCACCTTCGAGAACCTGGAGGTCGTGCTGGGCCGGCCCGTCCGGCTCGACCTGGAGTCCCTGCAGGCGAAGATGGTCCGGCGGCGACGCGGGGGCACCTGCTGCGAACAGACCCTGCTCTACGCCGCGGCGCTGGACGCGATCGGCTTCGCCTTCACCGCGACGGCGTCACGCGTACGCCTGGGAGAGGAGCGGATCCGCCCGGCCACGCACATGTCGCTGCGGGTCGTCATCGACGGCGAGGACTGGTTCACCGACGTCGGCTTCGGCGCCGAGGGCCTCCTGGAGCCGCTGCGGCTGCGCGACGGCGAGGTCGTACGGCAGTCCGGCTGGACGTACGGGCTGCGCCGTGAGGAGGGCCCGACCCCGGGCGCCGCCGGACCGCTGGTGCTCCGGCGGCTGAGGCGCGACGGCTGGTTCGACCTCTACGCGATCGGGACGGAGCCGCGCTTCCCGGTCGACTTCACCGTGACCAGCCACTTCACCTCCACGCATCCCCGCTCGCCCTTCCGCGGCAAGCTGCTGGTGCAGAAGCCGGCGGCCGGTCAGCGGCTCGTCCTGCGTGACACGGAACTCACCCGGCTGCTACCGGACTTCACGGAGGAGAGCCGCCGGGTGTCGGCGGGGGAGCTGCCCGGGCTGTTGAGTGGGGAGTTCGGGCTCGCGTTGGACGCCGAGGACACCGCCGCGCTCGTCGCCCGCCACGAGGCGGCGTCGGCGTCGTAGGGGGAGGAACCGGGGTCGACGGCCGGGCACCGTCCCGGGGCGGTCCGGCCGGTGATCCCGGCCGGTGATCTACGCCGGGGTCTGCGCCGCCCTGGTGAGGAAGCCGTCGATGAGGGTGTCGACGGCGAGGCGGAACCGCTCCTCGGCGTCGCCGGCGACGAGTTGGGCGGCGTGGGCGGTGATGAGGGGGAACTCGTCGGGCGACTGGGCGGTGAAGTGCCGGTACAGCTCCTCGGCCTGCTCGTGGTGGCCGACGGGCCGTGCCTCGGCTTCGACGGCGGCGTGGTGCACCAGGGTGGAGAGGAAGTCGGCGGCCCACGCCGCGTCCTGGGGAGTGAGGCCCCCGGCGAGGAGGACGGCGAGCATGTTCTCCAGCGGGCGCAGGACCGCTTCGCTCCGGGGCGGCACGGTGGTGAGCGTCATGGCGATCCCGGGGTGGGCGGCCAGCGCGTCGCGCAGGCGTCCCAGGAGCGTGTGCAGCTGGCCGCGCCAGTGCGCCGGGTCGGCGGTCTCGAGTTCGACCGTCGCGAAGATGCGGTCCTGCATGGCGTGGATCAGGGCCTCGCGGTTGGCCACGTAGACGTACAGCGAGGCGGGCCCGGTGTCCAGGGCGGTGGCGACCCGTCGCATCGACACGGCCGGCAGCCCCTCCGAGCGCAGGACCTCCAGTGCCGCGTCGATGACGGCCTCCTCGCTGAGCGGCGGCTTGGCCGGGCGGTCGCGGGTCGAACGACGGCGGGTGGGGGGCATCGAGGATCGGCCTTCTGCGAGGGGAAGCGGGAGCAGCACTCTAGGCGACCGCCCGCTTTCGTCCGAACGAACGGCGCCGAACGAACAGCGTTCGTGACGTACGCTGTTTGTGACGTACGCTGTTCGTGAAGCGTCGTCCACGCCTTCCGGGGAGGCCACCATGACCGACAGGACCGCACTCGTCACCGGCGCAGGCCGGGCCGCCGGGCTCGGCATCGCCGTGGCCCGGGCTCTTGCCGCGCAGGGCCACCACGTCATCGTCACGGCCCGCGACGGCGGCCAGGCCGAGGAGCGGGCGGCCGTGCTCCGCTCCGAGGGCCTCAGCGCGGAGGGCCTCCGCCTCGACCTCGCCGACACCGACGACTTCGCGCGCATCGCCGCCCACGTCGGGGACGGGCACGGCCGCCTCGACGTCCTCGTCAACAACGCCAGCTGCATGCCCGACTTCGACACGCCGTCCATGCTGGACGCCGACATCGACTACGTCCGCACGGCGCTCGACGTCAACGTGGTCGGGGTGTGGGCCCTCGTCCAGGCCCTGTCCCCGCTGCTCCGGGCGGCGCCCGCGGCCCGGGTGGTGAACGTCTCGAGCGGGGCGTACCAGCAGATCGCGGCCGGGGCCGACTACCCCCGGCAGGTGGGCGCCCCGGCGTACTCCTTCTCCAAGTACGCGCTCAACGCCCTCACCGCGAGCCTCGCGGCAACGTTCCGCGGCACCGATGTCCTCGTCAACGCCGTCGACCCGGGGCGGGTCGACACCCACCCCGAGCTCGGCGTCGACGAGGAGGACCGGCCCGCCTCGGAGAGCGCCGTGTGGGTCGCCTGGGCCGCGACCCTGCCCGCCGACGGGCCCACCGGCGGCGTCTTCTACGACGGCGAACGCCTCGCCTGACAGCGGGGGGGGCCTGTCGCCGAGTCCAACCCGGTGTCCCACCTCTGCCGTTCGGAACGGAGTCCACGATGAGGTCAGTACGGTTCAGCCGTTTCGGCGGCCCCGAGGTCCTGGAGGTCGTGGACCTTCCCGACCCGCACCCGGGCCCCGGCCGGATCCGCGTCGCGGTACGCGCCGCCGGCGTCAACGCCAGCGACTGGAAGAAGCGCGCGGGCCTGATGGACGAGGAACTGCCGCAGACGCTGGGACACGAGGCGGCCGGTGTCGTGGACGAGGTCGGCGAGGGCGTCACCGACGTGTCCGTCGGCGACCGCGTCGTCGGCCTGTCCGAACACGGGGGCGCCCAGGCCGAGTCGGCCGTACTGTCGCACTGGGCGCCGCTGCCCGCGTCCGTCCACTTCGCCGACGCCGCCGCCCTGCCCGCCGCCCTCGAGACCGCGGCGCGCGGACTCGACCGGCTGGGCGTGGTCGGCGGCACCGTGCTCCTCGTCAACGGCGCCTCGGGCAACGTCGGCAGCGCCGCGGTCCAACTCGCCGTGGCCCGCGGCGCGCGGGTGATCGGCACCGCCGGCCCGGCCAGGCACGCGTACGTCCGGGCGCTGGGAGCCGAACCCGTCGCCTACGGCCCGACCCTCGTGCCGGCGGTCCGCGCGCTGGCGCCCGGCGGGGTCGACCGCGCACTCGACGTCGCCGGCAGCGGAGCACTGCCCGACCTCGTCGACCTCACCGGCGGCCCCGAGAGCGTCGTCACCCTCTCCGACGTCGCTGGCGCCCGTGAGCACCGGGTGGCCTTCAGCCGCGGCGACGACGGCCGGGCCCTCTACGTCCTCGCCGACCTCGGCGAGCTCATCGCCACCGGACGCCTGGCGCTCCCTCAGGTGCACACCTTCCCGCTCGACCAGGTCGCACGGGCGCACCACTTCGGCGAGAGCGGCCACGCGACCGGCAAGATCGTCCTGGTCAACGCCTGACAGGGGTCGTACGCCGGGTCTCCGCAGAGGCCGACCTGATCCTGCGGGGCCCCGGCCCGCGCCCTCGGCGGTCCGAATCATCCGAACTGTCCGGGACGTCCGGTCCCGCCTCATGGGATACGACACCGCAGGTGGGGGCGGTGATCAAGTCCGTCGGAGCCCTCGTCATAATTGCTCTGCCTGCGATCCACGCGGCCTGACCCACCCGACCGGGCCCGTGCCCACCAGGTCAGACTCCTGTCCCTTCTCGGAGGACCGCACCGTGCGCCCCAACCGAACCAAGGGCCTGCTCGCCGCAGGCCTCGTCACCGTGCTCGGTGGCATTCCCACCGCCGCCACCACGGCTTCCGCCGCCACCACCGGCTCCGCCGACGACGCGCCCGGGGTGCTGCGGGTCGACGCCTGGGACCCGGCGTGCTCGGACTCCGGGACGGGGACGGCGGCGAAGCCGTTCTGCTCCGTCAACGCGGCCGCCGCGGCGGCCCTGCCGGGGCAGACCGTCGAGGTGGCCCGGGCCACGTTCGGCTCGGACACCGCGGTCACGAAGTCGGGCGAGCCCGGCCGGCCCATCACCATCCGGGGCGCGGCCGGCGGCACCGCGGTGGGCGGCGACGTGCGGCTGTCCGGTGTGCACGACGTCGTGGTGGAGTCGATGCACGCCCGGGAGGTCCTGGTCACCGGTTCCAGCCGGGTCACGGTGGTCCGCACCGAGGCCTCCGGGATCAAGGCCGTCGACAGCCCCGGGACGACCCTCACCAACAACACAGTGGCCGACGGCTGCACGGCCGGCATCGAGCTGGCCGGCGACTCCTCCGGGTCGAACCTCTTCAACAACGTGGTGCGCAACCACTTCTCGCCCTCCGCGCCGTACTCCTGCCCGAACCCCGAGGGTGCGGAGATCGTGGTCTCCGCCGCCTCGGCGAAGGACACCCGGGCCGGCTCGAACACCGTCGCGCCGTACTGGACGAACTCCGGCAACGGCACGCCGTACGTCTGGGCCGGCACCCGGCACCAGACGCCCGAGTCGCTCGCCGCCGCGACCGACGGCCGGGCCGGCAAGCACGACTACGTGGTGCCGCGCTGGCAGTCCGGCAGCGCGCTGAACAGCGAGGTCGTCGACTCCGCCGACGAGACTGCGCCGGGCTTCGTGCCGGCCGCGCACCCGGCCGACGACCCGTGGCGGCCGAACCTCGGCACCGGCCTGGGCTACCACGACCGCGGCGCGACCGAGCGCCAGGAACCCATAACCTCGGCCCAGTTGACGGCCGACCAGCAGCGGGCCCCGTACGGCACCGAGATCACGCTGACGGCGACCACGGGCCCGGAGAAGGCCCACTGGCCGACCTCCCTGATGACCTACCGCTACGACTTCGGCGACGGCACCCCGGCGGTCACCTCGAACTCCCCGGTGGTCAAGCACACTTACACCAAGCCGGGCACCTTCTCCGCGAACGTCACCGTGGACACCGGCGGCGGCCAGCCGTTCACCGGCAGGTACGCAGTACAGGTGCAGGTCACGACCCCCGGGCCGCTGACCGCCGGCGCCACCGTCCAGCAGGTCGTCCCGGACCGGTTCGACACGGCCGACGCCCCGCCGCTGGGCGTGCGGGTCGACCCGTCCGGAACCGTCTCGCCGTGGCAGGTCTCCAAGGTCGTGGTGGACTACGGCGACGGGACCCCCGCCGTCACCCGGAACACCCTGGACGCGGTCGTCCACGGGTACGCCTCGCCGGGCGACTACACGGTCACGGTGACGGTCACCGACACCGCCGGCCGCACCAGCACCGCCGCGTACCCCTTCCGGGCCGCGTACGCCCCGACCGGGTTCCTGCGCACGGAGGCGTACCGGCTCGTCGACACCCGCCAGGACCCGAACCTGGACCTCCGGGGCGGCGCCGAGGTGCCCTTCACGGTCCCGACCGGCAGCGCGCCGGGGGCGAACGGCGTGCCCGGGAACGTCACCACGGTCGTCCTGAACGTGACCGTCACCGACGCCACCGAGGACACCCACCTCACCGTCTGGCCGACCGGCCAGGCCCGCCCGATCACCTCGAACGTCAACGTGGCGGCCGGCCGCACCTCGTCCAACCTGGTCACCGTGCCGATCGGCGACGCCAAGCGGATCAGCACCCTGCTCAACTCCGGCCGCGCCGAGGTGATCGTCGACGTCGTCGGCTTCTACCGCCCCAACGGCGGCGACCTGTTCACCCCGCTGGCGCCGAGCCGGCTGGTGGACACCCGGGAGAGCAGCAAGCTCGGGTCCGGCGAGACGCGTGCGGTGAAGGTCGCGGGCGTCGGCGGCGTCCCGGCGGACGCCACGTCCGTGGTGCTCAACCTGACCAGCACCGACACCGCCACCGACACCCACCTCAAGGTGTACGCGGGCGGCGGGACCAAGCCGGTCAGCTCCAACCTGAACCCGGAGCCCGGCAAGGACAAGGCCAACCAGGTCATCGTCCCGGTCGGCCCGGACGGCACCGTCAACGTGTACAACCACAACGGTTCCACCCACGTGATCCTCGATGTCTTCGGGTACTACTCCCCGAACGGCAAGGCCACGTACACGCCGACCGTGCCCGTCCGCCTGACCGACACCCGTACCGGCCCGTTCGCCAAGCCGGGCCCGGACAGCACCACCGTCGTCGGCGGCATCCCGGCCGGTGCCCGGGCGGCCGTCCTCAACGTGACGTCCACCAACACCACCGAGGACAGCTACCTCACCGTGCACGCCCACGGCGCCCCGCGCCCCGGCACCAGCAACCTCAACCTGCTGGCCGGCCAGACCGTGCCCAACCACGTCACCACGCCGGTCGGCGCGGACGGCAAGGTCGACATCTACAACCACGTCGGCAGCACCGACATCATCGCCGACCTGTTCGGCTACTTCACGGACGCCTGGCCGCAGTCCTGACGCCGTAGCCCTC
>NZ_JBSFJC010000228.1:0-7973 GCF_053597855.1 Kitasatospora sp. NPDC001225 | reverse complement strand
GGACGTGCTCAGGACGGTGGGGCGGGCCCCCGGGGCGGGGCGGCCGGTGCGGTCGGCCCCGGGCCGCCGGGGCCGTAGGGGCGACTACCCGCCGGTACCCGTGGCGGACCGCGGGCCGTCGGGGACACTGCGCCGAATCGGCGCACCGCCGTGCAGGAGACCCGGGAGCCTTCCATGCCGCCGTCCGCCCGCCCCGCCCCCTCGGCCGCCGCGCCACCGGCCCGGCGCTCGGCGCTGCGCCGCCTGGGCGAGTGGTGCGCGCGCCACTGGCTGACCGTCATCCTGCTGTGGCTCGTCGCCCTGGCCGGCGTCCAGGCCGCCAACCGGGCCGTCGGCGGCTCCTACTCGGACGACTTCTCGCTGCCCGGCACCCAGGCGCAGCAGGGCCGGAGCGTGTTGCAGGCGCACGAGCCGGCCGCGGCGGGCACCAGTTCCCAGGTGGTGCTGCACGACGCGGCGCAGCTGACGGGCTTCCAGCCGCAGATCGCCGAGGCGGTGGCGGCGCTGCAGCAGCTGCCGCACGTGCTGTCGGTGCAGAGTCCGCTGCCGCCGCCGGGGCAGGGCCCGGTGCCGGGCGGACCGCTGTCCGCCGACGGGCTGACCGGGTACCTGACCGTGCGGTTCGACACCAATCCGACGCTGCTGGGCAAGGACTACCTGCCGGGGGTGGACGCGGCGGTGGCGCCGCTGCGGGCGGCCGGGGTGCAGGTGGAGTACGGGGGTCCGCTGGGCGAGTTGGCCCGGCCGGCGGCGGACGACCGGTCCAGCGAGGTGATCGGTTTCGCGGTGGCGGTGGTGGTGCTGCTGGTGGGGTTCGGCAGTGCGATCGCGGCGGGGCTGCCGCTGCTGACGGCGCTGGTCGCGGTGGTGGTCGGGCTGGGGGTGCTGGGGCTGGTGGCGGCGCTGTCGACGTTCGCGACCGTGGCGCCGACGCTGGCGACGATGATCGGCATCGGGGTGGGGATCGACTACGCGCTGTTCCTGCTGACCCGTCACCGGCAGAACCTGATGGACGGGGTGGATCCGGTGGCCTCGGCCGGGCAGGCGGTGGCCACCAGTGGGCGGGCGGTGCTGGTCTCCGGCTGCACGGTGGTCATCGCGCTGTCCGGGCTGTCGGTGTCGGGGATCTCCTTCATCGCCAAGCTGGGGGCGGCGGCGGCCGTCACGGTGGTGTCGGCGGTGCTGGGGGCGCTGACCCTGCTGCCGGCGCTGATGGGGCTGATCGGGCGCCGGATGGACCGGTTCGCGGTGCGCCGTCCGGTCGCCGAGGCGGGCGGGGACGGGCAGGGCGGGGACGGGCAGGGCGGGGACGGGCGGGGCGGGGCGTGGCACCGCTACGCCCGGCGGGTGGAGGCGCGGCCGTGGTGGTACCTGGTGGCCGGGGTGGTGGTGCTGGCGGTGCTGTCCGTCCCGCTGTTCTCCATCCAGCTGGGCCACATCGGCGACGGCGCGGACTCCACGGACTTCACCGACCGGCGGGCCTACGACCTGATGTCGCAGGCCTTCGGGCCGGGTTCGAACGCGCCGCTGACGGTGGTGGTCGACCAGGGCGCGGTGCCCGCCGACGCGCGGGCGGGGGTGCAGGCCTCGGTGCAGCGGGCGCTCACCGGCCTGCCCGGCGCCGCGAGCAGCACCCCTCTGCAGACCAGCCCGGACGGTGAGGTGCTGTTCGCCACCGTCGTCCCGGCGGGCGCCCCGCAGGACCGGGCGACCACCGACCTGGTGAACCGGCTGGCGGACACGGTGCTGCCCGGCGCGGTGGCCGGCAGCGGCGCGCGGACGTACGTGACCGGCAACACCGCGGCGCAGGTCGACTTCCTGGACATCGTGTCGAGCCGGCTGGTGCCGATCATCGCGGTGGTGGTCGGGCTGGCCTTCCTGATCATCCTGCTGGTCTTCCGCGGCGTGCTGGTCGCGGTCAAGGCGGCGGTGCTCAACCTGCTGTCGATCGCGGCCTCGTACGGGGTGGTGGTGGCGGTGTTCCAGTGGGGCTGGGGCGGGCCGGCGCTGGGGGTGGGGGGGAAGGTCCCGATCGAGAGCTACGTGCCGATGATGATGTTCGCGATCGTCTTCGGGCTGAGCATGGACTACGAGATCTTCCTGCTCTCCCGGGTGCACGAGGCCTGGCTGCGCACCGGGCACAGTCGGGACGCGGTGGCGCACGCGCTGGAGATCACCGCGCGGGTGATCACCTGCGCGGCGCTGATCATGGTGAGCGTGTTCGCCGCGTTCGTCGTCAGCGACAACGTCGTCATCAAGATGATGGGTCTGGGCCTGGCGGTGAGCGTGCTGGTGGACGCGACGGTGGTGCGGCTGCTGCTGGTCCCGGCGGTGATGACGCTGCTGGGCTCGGCGGCCTGGTGGACGCCGCGGTTCCTGGACCGGGTGCTGCCGCACATCGACACCGAGGGCACCAACGCCTAACTCGCCGGGTGGCGCAGGGCGACGGCGGCGCGGACGGTGGCGGCCTGGTGGGCGGCCTGGCGGGCGACGGGGAGCCAGACGGGCTGGAAGGTCCGCTGGTACTGGGCGCACCAGTCGCGCAGGAGGTGGTCGAGGCGGGCGGCCTGGGGTGCGGCGGGGGCGCCGGCGACGCGGACGGCGCGGCGCAGCAGGGCGGCGGCGCGGACCGGGACGCGGTGGGCCCACAGGTCGATGCCGGTGAGGCGGGCGCGGGTGATCGGGGTCTGTAGGAGCTCCTGTCCGTGGCCGTCCGGGTCCCATGCGTCGGCGAGTTGACGCAGGGCGGTGAGCGGGGTGCGGGCGGCGCGCAGCAGGGGGGTGTCGGGGTTTCGCACGTGGGGCAGGGCGGCGTCGAGGAGTGCGGTGAGGAGTGTGCCGCGGTGGCGCAGGCGGTCGGCGCAGGTGCGCAGGTACAGGCGGACGCCGGTGGCGGGGCGGCTGTCGCCGAGGTGGGCGCTGGTGAAGGCGGGGACTTCGACGAGGACGGTCTGGCCGCCGTGGCGCTGGGGGGCGAACCAGGTGCCGGCGCGGGCTTCGTCGGCGCCGTGGTGGGGGGTGAGGACGCCGGTGGTGGTCTCCTGCCGGTCGATGTGGTGGGGGGTCATGAGGTAGACGCCGGGGCCGGATTCGTGCAGGCGGAAGGTGTCGAAGTTGCCGGTCTCGACGGGGATGCCGTGGTGGGCGGCGGAGCGGGCGAAGGGGTGGGCGAGGGCGGCGGGGTCGCTGGTGGCCTGGAGGAAGGTGCCGCCGACGTCGGTGCTGTGGAGGGAGAACTGGAGGGTGGGGCGCAGTTCGTCGATGAGGTCGAGGAGGGTGCGGCTCTCGGGGAGGTCGGCGCCGGCGGCGGGGGCCCATTCGGGCTGTTCCTCGGCGGCGGGGCGGTAGTAGTGGGCGAAGTAGTCGGGCAGGGTGCGGGCGTGGCGGCTGCCGTCGGCGAGGTGGGCGCCGTCGGGGTCGAGGCAGAGCAGGAAGTGCCAGGCGAGGTACGGGTTTTGGGACGTGAGGGCGTGGTGGGCGAGGTCGTTGACGGCGGCGCGGGCGGCGAACTCGTCGGCGTGGGCGCCGGCGACGAGGAGGAGGTTGTGCGGGGCGCGGCCGGTTCGGTGCGGGGCGGGGCCGACGGTCAGCAGGGTCAGGGGGCGTCCGGCGCGGGAGGTGCCGACGGTGCGCACCCGGCAGCGGTCGGGCCGGTGGGCGGCCAACTGGTGGGCGGTGGCGGCGAGTTCGTCGAGGCTCGGGTAGCGGTCGTGGAGCTTGGCGGCCCGGCCGGCCGGGGTCGTCGTGTCGGTCACCTTCGGTTTCCTCCCCTGTGGTCGTGGCAGTAGTTCTACCTGGCACGCGGGGCCGCCGGTACGGGTCGGGCCCGCCCGGGCGCGGTGGCTCGGGCGGGCCCGGTCGGGCGGGAGGGGCTGGAGGGGTCAGTCGGTGACGGGGCGGGTGTCGAGGCGGATGTGGTCGACGGCCCAGTACCAGTTGTTGCCGGCGTCGTACATGCGGAACCGGAGGGTCACCGAGCGGGCTCCGGCGGGGACGGCGAGGCTGCGGGTGATCCGGGTGTTCTGGACGTCCTTGCCGGCGTTGTCGTTGCCGGTGGCGTCGGAGCTGTAGGCGAGCAGGCGGGTCTCGGTGCCGTTGTCGAAGACGGCGGTGACGGAGGCCTTCTGCGGGGCCTCCTGGCGGTAGTGGGAGTCGAAGGCGAGGTGGAGGGTGTCGGTGCCGGCCGGGATGGCGACGGCGGGCGAGACCAGGGTGGAGTCGAAGACGCCCTTGCGGGAGGGCGAGCCGGTGTCGTCCCAGTCGTCGGGGTCGGCGACGGCGACGACGCCCAGGGCGCGGGTGAAGTTGCCGCGGTCCTGGGCGCCGAGGGCGGCCCATTCGCGCTTGGTGTGGAAGGTCCAGCCCTGGAGGCGGACGGTGCCCTGGGGCATGGCGGGGGCGTTGACGACCGTCCAGCCCTTGGGGGCCTGGGCGGTCCAGCCGAGCAGGCCGGATTCCGGCTTGAGGGCGCCGGCGAGGGATTCGAAGTCCTCGTCGAGGAGGTGGCCGGTCATCGCCGGGGCGGGGCGGGCGGCGAGTTCGCCGTCGGCGAGGGCGAGGCGGCCGTCGGCCTGGGCGCGGGCGGTGACCAGCAGGCGGTGGGTGGCGCCGGCGGGCAGTTGGGCGGGCGGGGTGACCTGCCAGACGGCGGTGGCGGTGGCGCCGGCGGCGAGCTTGTCGGGTGCGGCGGTGACGGTGGTGGCCGTCCAGCCGGGCGGGAGCAGCGGCTGGGTCTCCAGGCGGGTGAGGGCGGTGGTGGCGGTGAGGGTGGCGGTGACGGTGGCGGGGCGGCCGGGCAGCAGGACGGGTTCGTCGATGGTGGTGGAGGCGGCGCCGAGGGCGAGGTCGACGGTGAGGGGGTCGGCCAGGCCGAGGGCGGGGTCGGTGACGGTGCGGTCGTCCCAGGGGAAGCGGCCGGCGATGCGGCGGCGGAAGGCGAGGTCGCCCTGGACGGCGACGGCGACGTCGTACCAGCCCTCGGGGCCGACCTTGAGGTTGACGGTGCGGTCGTCGCCGGCCGCGACCCGGACCTCGCGCAGGCCGTCGCCGTAGGCGAGGTCGCCGACGAGGAAGGTCTGGGCGGTGCGCGAGCGGTTGATGACGTCGACCTCCAGGACCTTGCCGCCGCCCTCCTCGGAGAGCGAGACCTCGTAGCCGGAGGCGGTGTCGCCGCGCAGGTGCCACAGGGCGCCGTCGGGGCCGTGGACGCGCAGGTCGTAGCCGGCCGGGCCGACCTTCCAGACGTCGGACAGGCGGCTCCGGGCGGCGACGGTGTAGTGCTTGGGGGCCTCGCCGGGGGCGGGGTAGACGGCGAAGACGGCGCCCTGGCGGCCCTGGTTGACGAAGTCGAGGGTGAGTTCGTCGCCCTTGAGGCGGGGCTTGACCAGCAGGTTGTAGGGGGCGGGGCGGGAGGAGCGGGTGCCGCGCTGCTGTTGGGGGAAGGTCTGCGGGCTGGGCACGGTGGGGGCGGGGAGCTTGCCGGTGTCGTCGACCTTGCGGCGGTTGCCGCTGGTGTCGGGCAGCTGCGGCCAGGCGGGGTTGCGGCCGGAGAAGTCGAAGACGTTGGTGAGGTCGCCGCAGACGGCGCGCCGCCAGGGGCTGATGTTGGGTTCCTGGACGCCGAAGCGCTGTTCCAGGAAGCGCAGGACGGAGGTGTGGTCGTAGACGGTGGAGTCGACGACGCCGCCGCGGGTCCACGGGGAGACGACGACCATCGGCACCCGGACGCCCAGGCCCATCGGGTAGGGGCCGGAGACCAGGGTCTCGCCGGCGGGGAGGGTGGCGGACCAGCCGAGGGTGCCGTCGGCGGCCTTGACCCGGTACTTCCCGTCCTGGCCCACCACCCGGTGGTAGGTGGAGCCGCCCTTGGCGACGCGGACGACGACCTCGCCGTCGACCGGGACGTTGGACTTGCCGCGGCCGTCGGCCAGCGGCGGGACGGGCGGCAGCTGGTGGTCGAAGAAGCCGCCGTGCTCGTCGTAGTTGAGGATGAAGACGGTCTTCTGGAACACCTCGGGCTTGGCGGCGAGCGCGGAGAGCAGCCGGGCGGTGAGGTGTTCGCCGTTCGGCGGCGCGTAGTTGGCGTGCTCGGACAGGGCGGCGGGGGCGACGATCCAGGAGACCTGCGGGAGGCGGTCGGCCTGGACGTCGGCGGTGAAGGCCTCGACGAGGGCGTCGCCCATGGCGAACGGGTCCTTCGCCTTGGCCGGGTCGCCGACGGCGCGCATGCCGCGCTCGTACAGCGGCTCGCCGGGCTTGGCCTTGACGAAGGGGGTGAACCAGGCGAGGGCGTTGTCGTCGAAGTTGTCGAGGGCCTGGTAGGTCCTCCAGCTGACGCCGGCCTTCTCCAGGCGCTCGGCGTAGGTGGTCCACTCGTAGCCGCCGGGGATCTCGGTGTTGTCGGTCACCGGGGTGTCCCGCACGGTGCCGCCGCTGGTGCCGGTCATCGCGTGGTCGCGGTTGGTGTTGGTGTTGCACTGCGTCGAGGAGTAGTAGGCGTCGCAGACCGTGAACACCGAGGCGAGGGCGTGGTAGAAGGGCATGTCGGCGGACTCGTAGTAGCCCTGGCCGAGCCAGCCGGAGGAGCGGCGGGTGACGGAGCCGTCGGCGCGCCCGTCGTTCCAGGCGCTCATCGAGTCGCCGTAGCCGAAGGACGGCGCGCCCTGCTGGTAGGCGCTGGTGTGGGCGGCGTTCATCGCAAAGGGCAGCAGGTAGCCCTCCTTGCGGCCGGGGTCGGGCTGGTGGAACACCGAGCGGCCGTCGACGCCGCGTACGGCGGTGCGGTCGCCGAAGCCGCGCACGCCCGCCAGGGTGCCGAAGTAGTGGTCGAAGGCGCGGTTCTCCTGCATGAACACCACGACGTGCTGGATGTCCGCCAGCCGTCCGGGCCGGGCCGGTGCGGCGAGGGCCTGCTGGACGCTGATGGGGAGGGCGGACAGCACCGCGGCCGCCGCCGCGCCGCCGAGGACGCTGCGGCGCGACAGTTCGGGCTTCGGACTCATCGGGGTGGGGCTCCTTGCTGACGGACCGCGGGTCTTCGGTACGGGGGCCGGCCGCGCGGTTCGGACCGGACCCGTTATGTGTACGAGACCGAAGTGGACGCGGCCGTGGTGTCCGATGACCGGCCGATGACCGTCAGGAGGCTCCGAGCTGTACAGACAACTTGACGTCATTTGATCAAGGAAGGCGGCCGGTGCGGGGAAACCCGCCGGACCGCCGCGCCGTCCGATGGATCATGGAACCCCTGATGTCCCGTCAACACGAGAGCGGTGCCCCCTGGTGATCCCCGCCGTGCCCGACCCGACCGTGCTGCACCCCTTCCCCGAACAGCCGCGGGTGGTGCTCCTCAAGCCGCTGCTCACCTCGCCGCTGATCGAGGTCGGCGAGTACTCGTACTACGACGACCCGGACGACCCGACGGCCTTCCAGACCCGCAACGTGCTCTACCACTACGGGCCGGAGAAGCTCGTCATCGGGAGGTTCTGCGCCTTCGCCACCGGGGTGCGGTTCGTCATGAACGGCGCCAACCACCGGATGGACGGGCCCTCCACCTTCCCCTTCCCCATCATGGGCGGCTCCTGGGCCGAGCACCTCGACCTGATCACCGGCCTGCCCGGGCGCGGCGACACCGTCGTCGGCCACGACGTGTGGCTCGGCTACCGCGTCACCGTCATGCCCGGGGTGCGCATCGGCCACGGCGCCGTCGTCGCCGCCGGATCCGTCGTCACCTCCGACATCCCCGACTACGCCGTCGCCGGCGGCAACCCGGCCAAGGTGATCCGGCTGCGGTACGACGAGGCCGACATCGCCCGCCTGCTGGACCTCGCCTGGTGGCACTGGCCCGCCGAGCACCTCACCCGCCACCTGCGCACCGTCATGTCCGGCACCGTCGACGAGCTGGCGGCCGCCGCGCCCGGCATGCCCGGCGCCTGATCCCGCGTACGGTGCCGGGCCCGCGGCCGGGGCCGCTCCCC
>NZ_JBSFJC010000227.1:0-8004 GCF_053597855.1 Kitasatospora sp. NPDC001225 | reverse complement strand
CGGTGTAGTGGAAGGCGTCGAACAGGACGCCGGGTGGGCCGGGCGGGGCGGTGGGCGTGGGGACGGGAGTCGCGGCAGGGGCCTGCTGCTTCTCCACTCGGTGGCCCGTCGCGGTGGCGGCCCGATCACGATGTTCGTGCAGGCCGACGCGGCCGTCCCCGACCTGGACCGGATGGTGGCCGAGCTCGTGTCCGCGGTCGGCGCGGGCACCGGCGTCGAACCCGCCGTCGACCACCGGACCGTACCGTGGCTGCACGCCCTCACCTGGCCGGGCGCGGGAGCGGCCGGGGACATGTTCAGCCGACGCTACAAGCTCAAGGCAGCGTACCTGCGCCGCTCGTACACCGACGCCCAACTCGCCACCGCCTACGGCTGGTTGACGGATGGCTCCGCCGTCGCGCACGGCGGTCTGCTGTTCGTCGGCTACGGCGGCCAGGTGAACGCGGCGGCGCCGGGGGCGACCGCGACCGCCCAGCGGGACGCGGTGATGAAGGTCGTCTACCAGACGGTGTGGACGGACGAGCGGGAGGACGCGGCGAACCTCGCCTGGGTGCGGGGGTTCTACCGCGCGATGTACGCGGACACCGGCGGCGTGCCGGTGCCCGGCGAGGTCAGCGACGGCTCCTACATCAACTACCCCGACGCCGACCTCGCCGACCCGGCCTGGAACCGCTCCGGCGTCCCGTGGCACACCCTCTACTACAAGGACGACTACCCGCGGCTCCAGGCCGTGAAGGCCCGCTGGGACCCGTACGGGCTCTTCCGGCACACCCTCTCCGTCGAGCCCCGGCCGGCCCCGTGACGCCGCTCCGGACCAGCCGGATCCCGTACGGACGGACGGCGGGTCAGCGGACGGTCACCTGCCAGGCGCTGTACGCCGTGGCCATGCGGCCGGCGATGCCGGGGCAGTAGTAGGTCGACGGGCTCATGGTCGCGGCGGGGAAGACGGTCGAGTTGGAGGGGCCGGCGTCGCTCCAGGCGCCGGTGGCGGGGGTGCGGACCTTCAGCCCGGTGGTCTCGACGACCCGTCCGCTCAGGTCCTGGCAGACGCCCACGTTGCCGGAGGCCGTCCGGTCGGAGTAGTACTCGAACATGTCCCAGCCGTAGTCGAGGCCGGTCTGGTCGGTGCCCCGGCTGGTGAAGAACGGGTCCCAGGTGCTGGTGGCGACGTTGTAGAGGGAGGCGCTCCAGGTGTTGGTCCGGGCGTCGGTGAGCTGGATCTGGAGGCTGTAGGCGGAGCGGCCGTTCACGGTGGCGCCGTACTTCCGGAGGAAGGCGGCGTCGATGTCGACGGTCGCGCCGACCGCCTGGGAGGGGTCGGTGGTGCACCAGTCCCAGGCCCATATCTGGGCGCTGTCCCGGGTGTGGACGGTGACCATCTCGATGCAGGAGTTGCTGCGCGGCTTGGTGGTGGGGGCGTAGAGGAAGTCGTTGGCGCCGCTCAGGCGCAGCGCGTCGTCGAGGGTGTGGGTGGCGATGACGGCGTCGTAGCCGGTGTTGCCGTTGGGGCCCAGCTCGGTGCCCCACCACCGGTGGGCCTGGGCGGCGATCGGTGCCGGGGCGGTGCGGTTCGTGGCCGTCTCCGAGGGCCGCGCCTCCGTGGCGAGGCCCGCGCGCAGCTCGCGGAACCGCTGGACGGCGGGCCGGTCCTGCGGCCTGATGCCGGCGTCGCCGAGGACGCGGCCGGACACGGGGGCGCCCGTCGGCGCGTCGGCCCGCGGGGCGGCCGGGTGGGCGGCGTGGGCCGGAGCCGACGCCGGGACCGGGGTCGCCTGGGCGCCAGGTGCGAGGGCGGTTCCGGCGACGGCGAGGGCACACGCGCCGGCGGCCGCGGCCGCGGTCCTCAGTACGGACGAACGGCGCGATAGTGTCGTGCTCATGACACTCCTAGGTGTGGGGGAACCCGAGGGGGGTGGCAGCCGCCGCCCGCCGGGGAGCGGACCGGATGCGTGGGGGGATCCGGTCACCGGCGAACGGAGCGGGTGGCCATCAGCGTGGGCCAGGCCCCGGCACGACACAATCCGGCTGCCGGAAGTACCCATACTCAATCAATCCACCCGGCCTGAAGGCCGGTTGCCCACCCGGGCGTCCGAACCCCGAACCGCGGGCATCCTCACGATCGGGCCCGGCGGGCGGGCGCAGCCCCGTACGCACCGCCAGGACGTACGCACCGTCAGGACGAGCGGAGGCGAGCATGAACGACCTCTGGAAGGCCGTGCTCCACGGTTCCCTCGCCAACCCGGCCCGCCCCGGGACGGTCCTGCTGGTGGAGGGCCCGGCCGGCACCGGCAAGTCGCACCTCGTGGCAGGGCTCCGCCGCCGACACCCGGCCGGCTCCGGCTGCCTGACCCTGACCTGCCCCGGCCCGTCCGACGACGACGCACAGCACACCTTCGACGCCCTCGACGCCCTCACCCGCGCCTTCGGCGACCCGACCCGGACCGCCGTCCCGACCCTGCTGGTCGTGGAGGACGTCCACCGGGCCGACGAACGCACCAGGTGCCGGATCCGGCACCTGGCCCGCATGCTCCCGAACGGCTGCGCCCTGGTGCTCACCTGGCGGCCCGAGAACCTTCCGGCCGACCGGCCCCTGCTGGGCGAGCCGCTCACCTGCCCGCCCGGCACCGCCGTCCTCCGGATCCGGACCGGTCCGCTCCCGGCCGCGGCGGCACGGGAGTTGGCCGAACGGACCCTGGGCACCCGGTGCCCGGACGATGTGATCGAGCGGCTGTACGCGGTCACCGGCGGCGTCGCCCAGGTGCTCGTGGACGTCCTGCCCGTCCTGGCCGGCACCGTCCTGGCGGGCACTGCCCCGGACGGCCCGACCGTGGACGCCGTCGAGGCGCTGGAGACCCCACCACGCCTGGCCGAGACCGTACTGCGCCGACTCGCCCACCTCCCGTCGGACGCCCGGCGGTTGGCGCACGCCGCGGCGGTGCTGGGCGAACCGGCCTCCGAAGCCGAGCTGGCAGCCCTGACCGACCTGACGGCGGAGACGGCGCGCCGCATGCTCCTCGCCGCCCTCACCGCGGCCGTGCTGACCGACCTCGGCCCCCGGCGGTACGGCTTCCGCGTGCCGCTCGCCGCCCGGGCCGTGGCCGCGAGCCTCCCCGCCCCCGAACGCGCCGACCTGCACCACCGGGCGGCGCAGGTGCTGAGACGGCGCGCCGACGTCCCCTGGCCGCAGGTCGCCGGGCACCTCCTGGCGGCAGGGGTCCGCCGCGGCCTGGTCCGGGCCGCCGAGCGCGCCGCCGAGACCCACGCCGCCGCCGGACAGCACCGCGAAGCCGCCCGGCTCCTCCAGGACCTGCTCGCCGACCGCCGGATCCCCGGCCCCGCCCGCGCGAGGCTCGCCACGGCGGCCCTGCGCCGCATCGCCGGGTTCACCCTCCAGGACGCCGGCGCCCTGCTCGACACCCTCACCGGCGCCCCGCTACTGCCCGGCCCGCTGCGCGCCCAGGCCCGGGTGCTGCAGGGGCTGTCGCTGTGCACCCCGACGACACCGGACCACGACGGCTGGCTGCACCTGGAACGCGCCGCCAGGACCCTCCCCGACGAACCCGGCCTCGCCGCCCGCGTCCTGGCCGCGATGTCCATGCCGCACTGGCCCGGCATCCCCCTCGCCGAGCACCGGCAGTGCGCGGAGCGGGCGGGCGCCGCGCTGGCGGCCACCACCGACCCCGTCCTGCGGGCCGCCGTCAACGCCAACCTCGTCGGGCTGCTCCTGACCCTCGGCGACCCCGGGGCCGAACAGGCGCTCCCGGCCCGGCCGTTGGGGGAGGACGAGGACAACGGTGACGCCGCGTCGGCCGGTCACCGGGCCCGCGCCCTGTGCAACGCCGCCGACGCCACCCTGTGGCTCGGCCGCTACCACGACAGCCAGGCGTTCCTCGAACGCGGCGCGGCCCTGGCCGGACGCCACCACGCCGGCCCCCACGTCGCCCACGGCATCCGCAGCATCCGGCTGCTCCTCGACTGGGCCACCGGCCGCTGGACGGGCCTCGCCGACCGGGCCGCCGACCTGGTCGCGGACACCGCGCGAACCCCGGTGCTCGGCCACGAGGCACGAACCGTCCTCGCCGCGCTGTGCCTCGCCCGCGGCGAGTGGTCCCAGTGCCGGGCCTGGCTGGCCGGCGGCCTGGCCCCGCACCTGGACCAGCAGTTGGCACCGGTGGCGGCGCTCTCCTCGACCGTACTCGTCCGGCTGGCCCTGGCCCGCGGCGACCACGACGACGCCAGAGCGCACGCGACGCAGGCCTGGGGACGGCTGTGCAGCAAGGGCATCTGGGTCTGGGCGGCGGAACTGGCGCCCTGGGCCGTCACGGCGGCGCTGAGCGCCGACGACCCCGCCACGGCCCGGACGATGGTCCGGGACCTCCGCACGGCCCCCGCCGCGCCGCACCTCCCCCTCGTCGCGGCCGCCCGACGGTGGTGCCTCGCCACCCTGACCGAGCACGACGGGCACCTCGCGCGCGCCGCCGACGGCTACCGCGCCGCCGCGGACGCCTACGCCGCGCTGCCCCGCCCGTACATGGCCGCCCTGGCGGCGGAGGCAGCGGCCCGCTGCGCCGCGGCCGCGGGCGAAGGCGAGGACGCCGGCCGCGACACCGTCGACCGGCTGACCGACGTCCTCCTCGTGCTGACCGGGCTCGGCGCCACCCACGACGCCGCCCGCGTCCGCTCCCGCCTGCGCGCCCTCGCACCCCCGCGCCGAGGCCGGCCCGCCCATCCCGGGCTCTCCCCGCGCGAACGGGAGGTCGCCGAACTCGCGGCCGGAGGCCTGACGAATCGTCAGATCGCGACCGCACTGCACCTGTCCACCAGGACCGTCGAGAACCATGTGGCCAGGGTTCTGCGCAAGCTGTCCGCGCCGTCCCGCCGGGACCTCCCCGCACGCCTCTGACGCGCGCCTCTACCGACTCAACGTCCGGGCCGCCCCGGAGCCCCGCCGTCGACCGGCAGCTCTCCCGGGAGGTAGCCGTAGCCGGCCCGGCCCGGCACCGCCCCGGCGAGGGCCCGGACCAGCGCGGCCGGCGGCGCCGCGAAGATCCCGGGGTAGTCGCACTCCCCCAGCTCCGGCCGCACCGGCCAGGCCAGCCGCTCCCGCTCCAGGTCGTACCGCGCATCGACGCCCTCGCGGTTGCCCCGGGCGTCCAGGCGCACCCAACGGCCGTTCAGGTGCACGGCGTTGAGGGCGTGCAGCACGAATTCGCCCTCACCGTCCGCCAGCCGCTGGTAGCACAGGCCAGTCAGCACGCCCTGCGCTCGCAGCAGCGCCGCCAGCAGGTGGGCCTTGCCGTGGCAGATCGCGTTGCCCGCGGCCAGCACCTCCGAGGCGCGGAACGCCCCGCTGTAGTCGCCCGCGTCGGCGGAGTGCCGGACCTCGTCGCGGACGTGCTGGAAGGCCGCCTCGGGGGTGGCCAACTCGTCGGCCAACCGCCGCAGTTGCGGGTCCTGGTGGTCGATGACCCCGTCCGCCACGAGGTAGGCGGCGAGGTCGTCGGTCTCCGGTTGCAGGATCATGCCGCCCATCGTGCCCCGCCCCACGGGCCGCACGGGCGGAATTCCAGCCCGTGGACGGTCCGGCGCCCGGAGCGGGACGCCCAGGACCGGACCTTGGGGGCTACTTGGGGGCGGCGGTCATGGAGGCGACCGCGTCCGCCACGCTGCCCCGGTAGTTGCCCATCTTGGGGTTCAGGACGTGGGCCCCGGCGGGGAGCGGGAAGTTGCGGGTGTTCGCGAGGGGCATGTTGGTGCCCTCGCCGTCGACCAGCACGTTGATCTCGTTGATGCCGGGGGCGGTGCCGGTGGTGGCGCCGCTCGGGTCGAGGTCGATCACCGCGTAGGCGCTCCGGCCCGCCGGGACCGGGAACCGCTCCGTGCCGCTGGCGAGCACCGGCTTGAGGTTCTTGCTCTGGTCCCGGGCGGCCGAGTCGCCCAGGTCGACGCTCGGGGAGGAGCTCAGGCTGCAGGCCTTCGCGCCGGTGTTTCGCACCTCGATCACCCACTGGTTGGCCGCCCCGGCGCGCGCCGACGCGTTGATCGAGAGGCTCTGGATGTCGCACGGCTGGGCGGCGGCACTCCCGCCGGCGGCCCCGCCACCGCTCGACGGGCTCGCACCGGCCGGCGTGTGCGCGGCGGTGGGCGCCGCCGATCCGGCGGGAGCCGGTGCGCCCGGAGCCGGTGCGCCCGCCGAGGGAGCACCGGCGGCCGCCTTGGTGAGCGCGGAGCTCGCCGAGCCGGCGGGCGCGTCGGTGTTCTCGGGCCCGCAGGCGGTCAACGCGAGCCCCGCCCCGACGACGAGGACGGCGGAGACGAACAGCGGGCGACGGCGACGGACGGACATGGTGGCTCCCCGATGACGATGCGGACTGCTTGATCGAACACACCACAGGACGGCCGGACGACGGCTTTCGGTGCCATCCGCAGCGTCACAATCACCAGGACATGACAGGGACCGGACTGTGACACTCGGTCAGCCGCAAGGCAGTTGACGGCACCCCTGGCCTGCCGGTATGCCCGGCCTCCCAGCCCGGCCCGGGTGCGGCGTATCCGCGGGAGTACTCCGGCCCGGGCCACCGGGGTTCCCATTCGCCTCACAGCACATGCGTCGGGGGACTCCCGTTGTGACGATGTCCCCATGAACCAGATCTAACGAACGGATAGGCGAATGGCAGCCTCGGGCTCTGTGACACGGCGTACGGCAGGTCGGCGTCCACCGCTGCGGCGCGCGGTGGTGCCGCTCGGGGCGGTCGCCCTGGTCGTGGCACTGGCCGCTCCCGCCGCCGCGGCGGAACCGGCGAACGACGGGGTGGAGATCGCCACCGCGAGCACGTCCGGCCGTGTCCTGACCTGGACCGGCAGCTACTCCTGCGAGACGTCCATACTGATCGCCGGCATCACGGTCACCGCTACGGACACCACCGGCGGCTCCGGATCGCAGACCATCCCGGTGAGCTGCCTGGACGGTTCCACCGGCCAGCCGGTCAGAGGTCAGGCGGTCAGCGGCCGCGTCGACAACGGGCTCCTGAGATCGGGCGGCGACTGGGGCGACGACATCACGGTGACCATCACCCTGAACAGCGCACTCGGCACCGCGCTGGGCTACGACCGGATCACGCTGCTCGACAACCAGGTGGGCGAGGTCTCCCTCGACGGCGCGACCCCGGACCAGAGCGGAAACCTGGCCGTCACCGGCGGGTTCACCTGCCCGGCCGCCGGTACCGGCACCATCACCGCCGACGAGAGCGCCCCGTTCCAGAGCCCCGTCCTGGCGACCGGCTCGCTGCCCCTCAGCTGCTCCGCGCCCGGAGCCCAGGCGACCTTCACCTTCCCCACCGCGAGCACCAGCCCCCGCGGCCGGGCCACGGGCACGGTGAAGTGGTTCAACTCCGAGAAGGGCTTCGGCTTCATCACCCCGGACAGCTCGACCGCCGACGTCTTCGTCCACTTCAGCGGCGCCACGGGAGGGACCCCCCGGAGCCTGGACGCCGAGCAGCGGGTGACCTTCTAGCAGGCCCACGCCCCGCTCCGACCTCCGGCCGGTCGCACCTGCCGGACAGGCCCGGTACCCCGGGGGCGTACAGAGCGCCTCCGCTCCGGTCCGACGAAGAAAGGGAACCCGCATGTCCGTACGTCGAAGCGCCCTGACCGTGTCCGCCGTCCTCGCCGCGCTGGCCACCGGCGTGGCACCGGCCGCCGACGCCGCCCCGGCAACCGCCTCGGAGATCCTGAACTGCACCGTGAACGCCGCCGTCACCTTCGACCCGGCGTTGTCGGCCGGCCCGGAGGCCACCACCGTGACGATCGGGGGGACGGCGACCGGGTGCACCGACTCCCAGAGCGGCCCGACGGCCGTGGTGGGCGGCACCGTCACCGCGACACTCACGTTCGGCACGCTCAGCTGCAACCCGCTCGGTCTGACGGCCGGTCACGGGGTGCCCGCCGCCCTGCTGGCCTTCGTCCTGCTCACCGTGGTGGCGGCCTGGACCGGGGTGCTGACGG
>NZ_JBSFJC010000226.1:0-8296 GCF_053597855.1 Kitasatospora sp. NPDC001225 | reverse complement strand
GGCCCCCCACCCAAGACGCTCGGAGGGTAACCCCCAGCCGAGCGTCTACGTGATCTACTCACCGTCTGAAACCAAGCGGTGTTGCGACGACCCCTTGAACCCAAGCTGCGGTCGGGGGCCTTCGTCGTCTGCCGCTACTCGGCGCTGGTCTCGCGCTGCTTGCGCCAGCGGATCCCGGCCTCGATGAAGCCGTCGATGTCGCCGTCCAGCACGGCCTGCGGGTTGCCGGCCTCGTACGCGGTGCGGACGTCCTTCACCATCTGGTACGGGTGCAGCACGTAGGAGCGCATCTGGTTGCCCCAGGAGCTGCCGCTGTCCTTGAGCGCGTCCATCGCCGCCTTCTCCTCCTGGCGGCGCCGCTCCAGCAGCTTGGCCTGGAGGACGTTCATCGCGGACGCCTTGTTCTGGATCTGCGAGCGCTCGTTCTGGCAGGAGACCACGATGCCGGTCGGGATGTGCGTGATGCGCACCGCCGAGTCGGTGGTGTTGACGCCCTGGCCGCCGGGGCCGGAGGCGCGGTAGACGTCCACCCGGAGCTCGCCCTCGTCGATGTCGACGTGGTCGGACTGCTCGACGACGGGGAGCACCTCGACACCGGCGAAGGAGGTCTGCCGGCGGCCCTGGTTGTCGAACGGCGAGATGCGGACCAGGCGGTGGGTGCCCTGCTCGACCGAGAGGGTGCCGTAGGCGTACGGCGCCTTCACGGTGAAGGTCGCGGACTTGATGCCGGCCTCTTCGGCGTACGAGGTGTCGTACACCTCGGTGGGGTACCCGTGCCGCTCGGCCCAGCGCAGGTACATGCGCATGAGCTGCTCGGCGAAGTCGGCGGCGTCCACGCCACCGGCCTCGGCGCGGATGTTGATCAGCGCCTCGCGGGCGTCGTACTCGCCGGACAGGAGGGTACGGACCTCCAGCTCCTCGACCGCCTTCTGGAGGGCGACGAGCTCGTTCTCGGCCTCGGTGCGGGTGTCCGCGTCGTCCTCGGCCTCGGCGAGCTCGAACAGCACGCCCAGGTCGTCGATACGGCTGCGCAGGCCCTCGACCCGGCGCAGTTCGCCCTGGAGGAAGGAGAGCCGGCTGGTCACCTTCTGCGCGTTCGCGACGTCGTCCCACAGGGTGGGGGCGGCTGCCTCCTCCTCCAGGACCGCGATGTCGGCCCGGATCTTGTCCAGGTCGATGACGGCCTCGATCGACCCCATGGTCGTATCGAGGTTCTTGAGCTCTTCGGAAGGATCGACGGCTGCCACGCCCCCAGGGTAATGGTTCCGGGAGTGGTCATGACGACACCCCCGGTCCCCCCGGCCTCACGACGGCGGCCGCGGCCCCGGCTACGGCGCCCGCGGGGCCGTGCCGGACACCGCCGGACGGGCCGGGTGGCCGCCGTCCGGGACGGTGGCCGCGAACGCCGTCCAGGCCGCGGCGGCGCCCGCCAGCAGCAGCACGGTGGCGATCAGCACGGCCAGCAGCCGGCGGCGGCGCAGCAGCGCCTGGCGGTCCCGGCGGTGGCCCGGGGCGGCGCGCTGGGCGCGGGACTCGAGCGCGTACGCGGCCAGCTCGTCGGCCGACGGGCGGCGCAGGCTGGTGTGGGTGTCCCGGGTGGAGTCCGGGGCGGCGCCGGGCACCAGCGGGACGGCCGGGCCGCGGCGGCGCTTGTGGATGCCGGGGCCGGCGTCGATCTCGGCGTAGACGGCCTCGCCGGGGGTCAGCTGCTCCTCGGCCGGGGCCCGGCCCTGGCCGGGCACGGCGAGCACCGGCAGGCCGGCCAGCGAGGGCAGCTGCTCGCGCAGCCGCGAGGCCAGCTCGGCGGCGCGCAGCCGGGAGGCCGGGGCCTTGGCCAGGCACTCGGAGATGATCCGCCACAGCCCGTCCGGCAGGCCTGGGATCGGCGGGACCTGCTCGGTGACGTGCCGACGCAGCACCGCGCCGGTGTGGCCGCCGCCGAACGGGGTGAAGCCGGCCAGCAGCTCGTACAGCACGGTGGCGAGGGCGTAGATGTCGACGGCGGCGCGCGGCTCCAGGCCCTCGATGATCTCGGGGGCGAGGTAGTCCGGGGTGCCGATGATCCGGGTGGCCCGGGTGCGGCGCGGGGCGTCGACCAGGCGGGCCACCCCGAAGTCGGTGAGCTTGGCGCGCGGGGCGCCGCCGGGGCCGGGGGCGGCGGCGAGGTCGAGCAGGACGTTCTCCGGCTTGACGTCGCGGTGGACGATCCCGGCCGCGTGCGCGGCGGCCAGGCCGTCCGCGACGTCGGCGATGACCGAGGCGGCGGTCTGCGGGGGCAGCGCGCCGTCCCGCTCCAGCCGGGAGCGCAGGTCGGTGCCCTGGACCAGCTCCATCACCAGGGCGAGGTCGCTGCCGTCCACCACCATGTCGCGCACGCCGACCACCCGGGGGTGGTCGAGGCTGGTCAGCGCGGTGCGCTCCTGGACGAAGCGGCCGACCAGCACCTGGTCGGCGGCGAGGTCCTCGCGCAGCAGCTTGACCGCCACCGGGCCGTCGGGCCCTTCACCGAGCCAGACCGTCCCGGCCGAACCCCGGCCGATCACCTGGTGGACGGTGTACCGGCTGCCGATCTTGCGTGCCAATGCTGCTCCGTGGGCGGCGCGGGAGCGCTCCGGGGGTCCGGCGCGCTCGGTGGGGCGGGACAACAGCGACCAACCTACGCGCCCGGAGGGCCTGCGGGGGCCGCCCGAAGGGCCCGGAGCGGGAGTCCCGGCCGAGAAATCTCGATAATTGTCGACATAGCGTCAATGCGGCCGCCCGGGCGGGCCGGAGGCCGGAACGCCGTCCGGACCCGGACCGGTTCCGGCTCCGGATCGGCTCCGGCCCCGGGCGGCGCTACTTGCCGAAGAGGCTGTTCGCCCAGTCGCGCGCCGAGTCGAACCAGCCCACGACGTTGTCCCAGTAGTGCGGCAGCGGCGTGAAGTTCCACAGCGCCACCCCGGCCACGGCCAGCACCAGCAGCACCATCAGACAGCCCTTGAAGCAGCCGAGCCCCGGGATGTACATCCGGTTGCGGCTGCGCGGGCGCGGCTCGCGGGCCGGCCCGGGCTCGCGGCGGGCCGGGGCCGGCGGCTCCTCGCGGCGCTGCGGCGGGGCCTCCCGGTACTGCGGCGCGGGCGGCTCGGCCCGGCGCGGCACCGGGGTGGGCGCGGGCGGCGGCGGGTAGCCGCCCTGCGACTGGCCGTACCCGCCCGGGGCCTGCCGGTAGCCGCCGGGCGGCTGCGGACGGCCGCCCTGGCCCCGCTGGCCGCCCTGGCCGACGTTGCCTCCCTGGCCGGCCTGGCCCGCCTGGTAGGGCGGCGGGGCCACCGGCGGGCGCTGGGCGTAGCCGGGCGGGGGCGGGGCCTGGCGGTAGCCGCCGGGCTGCTGCCCGCCGGGGCGCCCGCCCGGGGCGCCCTGGCCCGGCCGGTGCCCCTGGCCGCCGTGGCCGCCCGGTCCGGCCGGGCCCCCCTGCCCGGCCTGGTAGGGCTGCGGGGCGACCTGCGGCTGCGGGAGGTCCTCGTAGTCCTCCGGACCGAAGTAGCCGACCTGGGTCTGCTGGTTGCGGTCCCGCGCCGCGCGCAGCTGGGTCTGCCACGGGTGCGGCGCCTCCTCCTGCGGCGGCCCGGCGGGCGGGGGCGGCGGCACGGCGGCGGGCGGCATCACCCGGGTGCGGTCCGGGGCGCCCTGCGGGGGCGGCGGCTGGGTGCCCATCACCGCGGTCGCCGCGGCCGGGTCGTACTGCCCGCTGGTCGGCGGCAGCACCTGGGTGTGGTCCTCGGCGCCGGGGGCCGTACCGGGGACCATGAAGCCCGGGGCCAGGGCGCCCGGCACCGTCACGGGCGGCAGCGGCGGCATGCTGCCGGGGACGGCCGTCGGCTGCGGGTCCGGCAGCAGCAGGGCGCCGACCGCCAGCGCCTCGTCCACCGCCGCCGGGGAGGCGTGCACGCCGACCCCGGCCGCGACCACCCGCAGCGCGTGCGCCAGCGAGGTGGCACCGGGCCGCTGGGCCGGGTCCTTGCGCAGGCAGCGCTCGATCACCGTCCAGAGCGGCTCGGGCATGGTGCTGGGCCGCTGCGGCTCCTGGGCCAGGTGGGCCTGGAGCACGGCGAGGGCGCTGTCGCCCTGGAACGGCTGGCGGCCGGTGACCAGCTCGTACAGCATGATCCCGGCGCCGTACACGTCCACCGCGGAGGTCTGCGGACGGCCCTCGGCGGACTCCGGCGCGACGTAGGCGGGGGTGCCGACGAACTCGTGGGTGCGGGTGACGCCCGGGGAGTCGGCGAGCCGGGCGATGCCGAAGTCGGTCAGCAGCGGGTGCATCCGCTCGACGCCGTCCACCACGGTGGAGGCGAGCATCACGTTGGCCGGCTTGAGGTCGCGGTGGACGATCCCGTCCGCGTGGCTGGCCGCCAGCGCGTCCGCGACCTGGGCCATCAGCAGCGCGCCGGCGATCGGGCTGAACGGGCCGTTGGCACGCAGGTAGCGGGCCAGGTCGGGGCCGTCCACCAGGTCCATCACCAGGGCCAGCAGCTCGCCCTCGACCACCAGGTCGCGGACCCGGACGATGTTGGGGTGGGTCAGCCGCAGCAGCAGGGAGCGCTCGCGCAGGAAGCGCATCACCACGTCGGGGTCGGCGGCCAGCTCCTCGCGCAGCACCTTGATCGCCACCCGCTGCCCGGGCGGGCAGCCCGGCACCTGGACGTCCTCGCGCACCACGCCGCGCCAGACGGTGCCGGTCGCACCCCGCCCGAGGGTCTCATCCAGCAGATACTTGCTGCCGACTGGCCGCACCTGTCGCACTCCTCGCCGTGCCGCCCGCGCGGGGCGCTCCTCCGCCGGTGCGGTGAGCCTGCCGGGCCCGTGTCTGCGGCCACTCTAACGGTGACCGTACGGGTTTTTGAGGTGGTCGGTAGGCCATCCGCACGGTCTGGGGAAGGGTTGGGGGAGATCCCCTAGGGAAGGTCCCGGGCACCCCGCGAGAGGACCGTCGACCTGACTCTCCGTCGCCCCGGTCACGGCCACGATCGCAAGATCGTCAAATCCGGTACGGTGCGCGGACCGTCCACGACGGATGGCAGGATGGACACTCGCCACTCGTGTGGCCCAACGGTGCCCTTGGCACCGGGCAGCGGCACCAGGCTTCACATCAGCAGAAGGGACCCGCGGGCGAGATGCAGATCCGGCTGACCGTCCTCCGACCGCGCAGCGGCCCGTCCGCCGCCGGCTCCGCCATTCCCTACGTGGACGTGCTGGTGACCGCGCCCGTCGGCACCGCACTCGGCGCCATCGCGGGCGCGCTCGCGGGTGCCGTGGGCGTGCGCGGGCCGCGGGCCGCCACCCACGTACACCTGTACGCCGGGGCGCACCGGGTCGACGAGCACACCCTGCTCGGCCACCCCCCGCTGCTCGACGGCGCCGTCCTCAGCCTGAACGAGCCCGACCCGACCGCCGACGACCCCGACGACGCCCCCGCCGCCGCCGAACTGCGGGTGGTCGGCGGCCCCGACGCCGGCGGCGTGCACCGGCTGCACGGCCGGGAGATCCGGATCGGCCGCTCCGCCGAGGCCGACGTCCCGCTCGACGACCCGGACGTCTCCCGGCTGCACCTCTCCCTGCACCTCGCCGAGGACGGCCGGATCTCCGTACGCGACCTCGGCTCCACCAACGGCACCGCCCTGGACGGCCGGCTCGTCCCGCCCGTCCCGCCGGAGGCCGCCGTCCCGCTGGAGCCCGGCGCCGTGCTGCGGATCGGCGAGTCCACCCTCCAGGTGACCGCCCCCGACCCGGCCGAGGCCGCCGGAGCCGTCCGCGCCGCCCTGCCGGACGGCCACGGCCACCTCCAGCTCGCCGCCCCCGGGCCGGTCCGGCCCGCGCCGCCCGTGGTCGAGCCGCCCGCCGCCCCCGAACCCGCGCCCGGCCGCGGCCGCGGCCTCTTCTCCCTGCTGCCCGGCCGCGCCGCCGAACCGCCCGGCCAGGAGAGCGCCGAGCGCCACCACGCCGCGGTCCGGCTGCGCCAGACCGCCGCCCAGCGCGAACGCTGGCCCGACCTCGCCACCCTGCTGCTCAACGCCGTCGGCCCCGGCCCCCGGCTCTGGGAGCGCGGCCCCGGCCACCCCGACGCGCTCACCCTGCGGCTCGGCACCGCCGACCGCCCCGGCGGACCCGGCACCACGCCCGGCACCATGCTGCCCGCCGTCCCGGTCACCCTCGACCTGCAGACCGCCGGCAGCCTCGGCCTCAGCGGCCCGCGCGAGCGCCTGGACGCGCTCACCCGCGCCGTCGTCGCCCAGCTCGCCGCGCTGCACCCGCCGACCGGGCTGAGCCTGGTCGTGGTCGACGCCGACCCGGCCCGCGCCGCCGAGGACCGCGTCGACACCTGGGCCTGGGCCCTGTGGCTGCCCCACCTGCGCCCGGTCGACGGCCAGGACTGCCGGCTGCTGATCGGCCTCGACGACGAACAGGCCACCGCCCGGCTGACCGAGCTCACCGCCCGGCTCAGCGGCCCCAGCGGCCTCGGCGGCCACCCCGCCACCGTGGTCGTGGTCGACGGCCGCCCGGCCACCGAGGCCGCCCGGCAGGCGCTCGACCTGCTGCTGCGCCAGGGCCCGGCGGTCGGCATCTTCCCGATCTGCCTCGCCGAGCAGCCCGAACTGCTCCCCCGGGGCCTCGGCGCCACCGCCCTGATCACCGGCGAGGTCGGCACCCAGCTGTCGCTGTCCCGGCCGGTCGCCCGCGGCCGGGAGACCCTCCACGAGGTCTCGCTGGACGCCGTCTCGGACGCCTGGGCCGAACGGCTCGCCCGGGTCCTCGCCCCGCTGCGCGAGGCCACCCCGGCCGCCCGCGGCCCGCTGCCCGACGTGCTGCGGCTGCTCGACCTGCTGCAGCTCGACACCGTCACCCCGGCCAAGCTGTCCGCCCGCTGGGACGCCCACGCCGGCGGCATCGGCGCCGCCACCGCCCTGCTCGGCACCACCCGGGACGAGCTCTGCACGCTCGACCTCGCCGACCCCGAACTCACCGTCCCCTCCCCCGACCCGGGCGGCCCGCACCTGCTGATCGGCGGCGCCCGCGGCTCCGGCAAGACCGAGCTGCTGCGCACCCTGGTCGCCTCGCTCGCCGTCTCCGAGCGGCCCGGGCGGCTCGCCGTCACGATCATCGAGGGCCGGGCCACCGCGGACGGCCAGGACGGCCTGGACGGCTGCACCGAGCTGCCGCACGTCAGCGGCCGGGTGAACGCCGCCGCCGACCCGCGCGCCGCGCTGCTCGCGGCCGAGGCACTGGAGGACGAACTCACCCTGCGGGAACGGCTGTTCGACGGGCTGGACTTCGCCTCCTGGCACGCCGCGCGGATCTTGGACGGGCAGAGCCTGGACGGGCCGGAGGCGGACGCCGAGCACCCCAAGGTCCCGGTGCCCGCCGCCGTCGGCGGCGGAGCGGCCACCACGCCCCGGATCATCCCGCCGCGCAGCGCGGAGGGCCCCCGCCCGACCGGCCCCGCCGCTCCCCCCGCCCGGCTCGTCGTCGTCGTCGACGACTACGACGCCCTGCTCTCCCCCACCTCCGCCGCCGGCCGCCCGCTCGCCCGCGCGCTGGCCGCCGTCGCCCGCCGCGGCGGACCGCTCGGCGTCCACCTCGCCGTCGCCACCGGCCGCCCGGAGGAGAGCGCCGGCACCGAGGTGGACGAGGCCGCGCTGCTGCGGATCGCCCTGCGCACCGAGGACCCGGCCGACTCCGACCTGCTGATCCACCTCGGCGACGCGGCCGCCCTGCCCGAGGACACCCCCGGCCGCGGCTACCTCCGCCTCCCGGACGGCGGCGTCACCGCCTTCCAGACCGCCCGGATCAGCGGCCGCATCCCGCGCACCGCCACCCTGCGGCCCACCGTCGTCGCGATAGACCCGCTCCAGCTCGGCGCCCCGCCGGCCCGCCGGCCCGTCCGCGAACTCGGCAACGGCCCCACCGACCTCGCCCTCCTCGCCAGCGCCCTCCAACGCGCCGCCGCCCGCTGACCCCTCCGGGGCCACCTCGCCTCGCACCCCGTTGCCGCTTCGGCCGACCCGAAGCGGCAACGGCATCAGGCACCACTCCCCGCACAGGAAGTCGTCAGATCGACTTCCTGTGCGGGGAGAGCCACAACCGCCGCGCTCCTCGCCGCAGGTCGCCCGCCCGCCAGGACGACAAGGCCCAGGCGGGCCCGACCGAGAAGGGCCGGGCCGCCGGAACCGCCGCCGAGCAGCACTCACTTCACCCCGTCATCCAGCGGATCGGCATCTTCGGGGCCGAGCCGTGGACGGAGGAGATGCGGCGCGAGATC
>NZ_JBSFJC010000225.1:0-8332 GCF_053597855.1 Kitasatospora sp. NPDC001225 | reverse complement strand
GCCGCGCCGACGGCGAGCACCGTCGGGACGGCGGCCGGCACCTGGGCGCAGTCGCAGCCGTCGTTGCCGACGGCCGCGACCACCAGGACCCCGCTCTGGTCGCACAGCCGCAGCGCCCGTTCCAGCATGGGGTCCGGCTGGGCGTCCCCGCCGGGGTCGCCACCGCTGATGTTGATGATCTGCGCCCCCTCCTGCACGGCGCGTTCGACGGCCCGGGCCAGGTCGAGCTGGGGCACCCGGCCCGCGCCCGCGTCCGTGAAGACCGGCAGGATCAGCCCGCGGCAGTGCGGGGCGATCCCGGGCAGCGGGCTGTCGGGCCCGCCGAAGAGCAGGCTCGCGACGTGGGTGCCGTGCAGTGACATCGGCCCGGTGCCGGCCGGTTCGGAGACGAGCGTGTCCAGCCGGGTGAGGTCGGCGCCGTCGAAGCAGGGGTGCGAGAGGTCGACGGGGCCGTCCAGGACGGCGATGCACACGGCCGGGTCGCCGAGGAGTGCTTCCTCGGGGGCGCGGACGTCGCCCAGGACCGATCTGGCCTTCATGCGGCATCGCCTTTCCCGTGTCGGGCGGGGGCACCGGGTGCGCCCCGCCGGGCGGTGTGTACGCCGCGGCCGGACGGTTCGCACCGCGCTGGGCGGTGGTCGCCGGTCGCCCTGCTGCGAAGGCCCCGCTGCAGGTGGTGCCAGTCAACGGGCCGATCGTCGCGGGCGTGTGCCGGGGGCCGTCGCGAACGGCGGGCGGGCGGCGTCGCGGGCGCGTCGCGTCCGCGTGCCGGAACCGGTGCGGCCGTCCCGCCCGCTACCGGCCGGTGGCGGTACGCACGGTGACCGCCGTCCGGGCCGCGGACCGGAGCGGGTGCCCGCGGTGAACCGGGGCCCCTTCAACACCCGTTCGGTGGCGGCCCATTGGAGTGTCGGACGGCCGGCGGCGGGGCGCGGCCGTGACGGTCGGCGACGGTGGCCGTGACGCCCGGGCGGCGTCAGCGTGACGCCGCCGCAACGTCCGTGCGACGCGGGCGCGACGGTGATCCGGGGCCGGACGGACACGACCGTGACGGGCCGGGGCCGCAACCGTGGCTCGCCCGAACGGGTGCGGGTGACGGCGTGACGCGACAGAGTGGGGGTGTGTTGTGGGACGGTCCGCGCATCGAACTGCTGCGGGGTTTCGAGGCCACCGGTGAGGGACACCGCATCGCCCTCCCGGTGAGTGCGCAGCACCTGCTGGCCTTCCTCGCCCTGCACGACGGCGGTGTGCCGCGCGGCGCGGTCGCCGAACGGCTCTGGCCGGACTGCACCCAGCGCCGCGCGGCCGCGAACCTGCGCACCGCCCTCTACCACGCGAGGCTGCGCGGCCGGGCGATCCCGGTGGAGAGCCCGGGGCAGTGGCTGCGCCTCGCGCCGGCGGTCCAGGTGGACCTGCGGTACGCGCGCCGCTCGGCACGCCAGGTCGTGGCCGGGCTGGACCGGTTGCCGGTCAGCTGCGACGCCATCGTGGACGACCTCGCCGCCGAGCTGCTGCCGGGCTGGGAGGAGGAGTGGCTGACCCTGGAGCGCGAGCGCTGGGACCAGCTGCGGCTGTACGCCCTGGAGGGCCTGGCCCACCAACTCTGCGACGCGGAGCGCTACTTGTCGGCGCTCCAGACCGCGTTGGCGGCGATCGCCATCGACCCCGTCCGGGAGACGGCCCACCGGATCGTGGTCGAGGTGCACCTCGCCGAGGGGAACCTGGCCAGTGCGCTGCGCTCCTACCAGCACTACCGCTCGTTCCTCCAGCGGGAGTTGAACGTCGCCCCGTCGCCGAAGATGACCGGCCTGGTGCGCAACCTCCAGCGGATGTGACGGCCCGGCGCGGCGCGCGGGTCGCTACAGCCCGCGCAGCACGGAGAGCAGCAGGTCGATCTCCTCCGGGGAGTTGTAGACGTGCAGGCTGACCCGCACCGAGCTCTCGCTCTCGCCGGCCCGCGCCTGGCAGTGGCCGTCGGCGCGCACCATCAGGCCGTGGCTGGCGAGGATGAAGCCCAGGTCGTTGGAGCCGATGCCGCGGTGCCGGAAGGTGACGATGCCCTCGCGCCGCTGGACCTCGGAGTCGGCGGCCAGGCTCCGCTGGCAGCCGAGGACCTCGTACGGGGCCAGGGTCCGCAGCCCGTCGGTGAGCCGGGCGGCCAGCGCGCTGTTCCACCGTCGGATGCGGTCCGGCCCGGCGGCGTCGAGCCAGTCCAGGGCGGCTTCCAGGCTGGCGATCCCGGCGGTGTTGGGTGTGCCGGCCCAGCCGCCGGGGGTGAAGGCCGGGCCCCGGGTGTTGCGGGCCCACACCGCGCCGGTGCCGGGCAGGGCCAGCGCCTTGTGCCCGGAGAAGACCACGAAGTCGACGTCCAGGGTGCCGACGTCCACCGGCAGGTGGCCGACGCTCTGCGCGGCGTCCAGGCAGATCGGCACCTCGGGCCCGACCGCGGCCCGGATGCGGTGGACGTTCATGTCGGCGCCGTACACGTGGTGCACGTGGGTGGCGGCGACGAATGCCGTGCGTTCGGTGACGAGCCGGGCCAGCGCCCGGTGGTCGTAGTCCTGCGAGGCCGGGTCGTACGGCAGTTCGCGCACGGTGACGCGCACGCCCCGGTCGGCCAGCAGCTGTCGGGCCTCCAGCCAGGGCAGCGCGTTGGCCTCGTGGTCGGCGAAGGGCACGATGATCTCGTCGCCGTCCCGCAGGTGGTGGGGGAGCCAGTCCCGGGCCACCGCGCGCAGCCCCTCGGTCGCCCCGCTGACGAAGTGGACGCCGGAGCGCTGCCGGGGGGCCGGGTCGCCGAGGAAGCGGGCGACCCGGGTGCGGGTGCGGTCGACCAGCGCGGTGGTGGCGTTGGCCCAGGTGTAGGTGCCGCGGCCGGCGTTGGCGTTGGCGGTGGTCAGGTAGCGCTGGACGGTGTCGAGCACCGCCCGGGGCTTCTGCGAGGTGGCCGCGCTGTCCAGGTACGCCTGGTCGGGGTGGCCGGTGACGATGGGGAACTGGTCACGCAACGCGCGGTGCCAGTCGTGGAGTTCGCCGAGGGTTTCGTCGGGGGTGGTCATGGCCGGCCCCGCTCAGTCCCGGACCAGCGGCGCGCCCGCGTCGCGCCAGGCGATGACGCCGCCGGCCAGGCTGCGCGCGTCCAGGTGTCCCATCCGGGTGAGCAGCGCCGCGTAGACGGCCGACTTCTCGCCGACCGGGCAGGCCAGCAGCACCGGCTGCCGGGTGCCGAACGGCAGCCCGCCGTGCAGGAGTTCGTCGAACAGCTCGTCGACGATGTTGACCGAGCCCTCGATGTGCAGCGCCGCGTACGCGGCCGGTCCGCGCAGGTCGACCACCAGCGGCCGCTCCTCGGCGATCCACTTCCGGGCGGCGTCGACCTCGACGACCCGGGCGGCGGCCAGTTCGGCCGGCGTCACGGTGGCCACCGTGTTCGGCCGGGCGGGCTGGTTGAACAGTTCGGGCCGCCGTTTGCGGATGTAGCTCAGGTAGCTCTCCACCCGGTCGCAGACGATGAACACGGCGGTGCGCCGCTCGCCCGAGCCACGCTGTGTCAACTCCTCGTCCACGGAACGGAGGTGGCGCAGCGCGCCGAAGAAGGCGCCGCCGCCGGTCGGGCCGGCCGGCAGGCCGCAGCGGCGCACCAGGGTGAGCATGCCGTCGATGGCCTGGTCGGCGGTCACCGTCGCGATGGTGTCGTAGGTGGCGGGGTCGAACAGCCCGACCTCGTGCACCTCGTCGATGGTGCGGATGCCCGGGATGAAGTCGGACTTGTGGGCGACCAGTCCGAGCACGTCGACGGCCGGGTCGTGGGCGCGCAGCACGGCCGCCACGCCGGTGGAGGAGCCGGCGGTGCCGACGCAGGCGATGAAGTGGTCCGGGGCGCGGCCGTCGAGGTCCCGGACGATCTCGGGGCCGGTGCCGGTGAGGTGGGCGTCGAGGTTGAGCCGGCTGTAGTACTGGTCGGTGTGCAGGTAGCCGGACTCCGCCTCGGAGAGCATCCGGTGGATGCGGGTGAGCGGGTCGTCGGTGTCGGTCGGGTCGAGGCACTCGGTGCGGCCGGGCAGCTCCTCGATCTCCGCGCCGAGCAGCAGGAGCAGGTCCTTGATCTCGGGGACCCGCATCCGGTTGGTGACGCTCTTGAACGGCAGTCCGTGCAGGCCGGCGATCAGCGCGAGCGCCTTGGCGGTGTTGCCGCTCGACAGTTCCACGACGGTGTCGCCGCGCTCGACGGCGCCGGGGATCGCCTCGCGGGTCATGTTCCAGGCGGCGCGGTCCTTGACCGAGCCGAAGGGGTTGAGCAGTTCCAGCTTGGCGTACAGGTCGATGTGCCGCAGGCCGGTGACCGCCGGGTCGATCCGGACCAGCGGGGTGTTGCCTATGGCGTCGGTGATGCTGTCGTACCTCATGCGTGTCCGTCCCCCCGGTGTTCCGCGCCCGCCGTCACGTCGACGGGCCAGTACTGCTCGTCCAGGCGCCACCGCCAGGCGCCGTCCTGCCGGTACGCGGCGACCTTGCGCGCGACGGGCTGGCGCAGCGCCGAGCCGGCGCTGAAGTCCATCAGGTAGCCCGCGGTGTTGGCGAAGGCGAGCAGGTCGCCGGGGGCGGGGAGGCGGGGCAGGAAGACCGTCCGGCGGGTGATCAGGTCGGTCTCCAGGCAGAGGTTGCCGATCAGGTACACCCCGACCGGGCCGTCCGGCGAGTCCGGGCCCTCCGAGCCGTCCGGCGCGGTCGGGGCGCCGGGGCGCGGGACCAGCAGCGGGTCCATCAGCACCCCGTGCTCCTCCAGGCCCACGTCCCGCGCGTTCATCTCCAGCCGTACCAGGCGCTCGCCGGCCGGGGTCTGCCGGACCTCCAGGACGCGGGCGAGCGTCGCCCCGCACTGGTCGGCCAGTGCCCGGCCGGGCTCCACCGCCAGGTCGTAGAGGTTCTCCAGCAGCAGCGTGCCGAGCGGCCGGCCGAGCGTGGGCGCCGGGGTCGAGAGCAGCTCGTCCAGGTAGGCCTCGGCGGCCACCGGGCGGTGCGCCGGGTAGAGGCCGAGGGCTCCGCGCAGCCGGCCGGACTCGGCGCGCAGCCCGTAGCCGTGGCCCTGCCAGGTGAGGGCGGGGCGCCGGCCGAGGACGGCGTCGGTCAGCTCGCTGGTGTACCGCTCCCACTGGGCGGCGTCCGCCAGGTAGCTGACGCCGAACCCGCCGCCGATGTCGATGGTGCGGGGGTTCAGGCCCCGGCGCCGGCACTCGTTCAGCACCGTGACGCAGGTCTCCAGGGCGACGGCCTTCTCCGGCACGCCGGTGGTGTCCAGGTGGTAGGCGACCCCGGTCGTCTCGACGGCGTCCCGGTGGCGCTCCAACGCGTCGAGCAGGCCGTCGAGTTCGGCGACGTCGGTGCCGAACCGGCTCGGCCGGGTGAGCACTGTGGTGCCCGGCGCCCGGAAGCCCGACAGCCGCGGCATGACGGGCACCGGGGGCAGGGCGTGCGCGCGTACGAGGCCGGCCAGGGCGTCGAGTTCGGCGCGGGAGTCCAGGTGGACGGTGGCGCCGGTGCGGGCCGCCAGCCAGAGGTACTCGCGGTTCTTGGGGCCGGTCGCCATGATCCGCTCGGGCGGGCAGCCGGCCCCGAGCACGTGCTGGAGTTCGGCGAGCGAGGCGACGTCCAGTCCGGCGTCGGTGGCGGCGAGCCGGCGGACCAGGGCGCTGGAGCGGTTCGCCTTGTGGGCGAAGTGGATCCGGCCGGTGAGGCGGTGCTTGCGGTAGACGGCCCGGAAGCGTGCCAGGTTGTCCGCGATCTGCTCGGGCAGGAGCAGGTTGAGGGGGGAGCCCAGCGCGTCGGTCAGGGTGTGCAGGAGGTCGCGTTCCGCCAGGAGGGACCGGAGCGGGGGCTCCAACCGTGGTTCGAGATACAGCGGTGAGGACCGCATGCGAAACCAGCTCTCCGTGAGAAGTCGGCGTGAGGCGTGCGCGGCAGGGACGTCGGCGACCGAGGGAAACGGTAACTGTTTCCCTGGGTGATCAACAGGGCGCTTTCTGTCACGCCCTCGCAAAGACTGTGCCCATGCGGAACCCGGCTTCCCGCATGGGCACTTGGGGCGGGGTCAGCGCAGGGCCACCAGGACGGAGCTGGTGCCGTACTGCCACACCGGTCCGGCCTGGCGGAAGCCGGCCTCCCGCAGCAGCTCGCCGTGCCGGGCGGCCGACAGGCCGTTGCCGGGGCCGTCGGTCGGGGGCAGCTGCCGCTCTCGGGCCGTCAGCAGGTCGGCGAACTCGGGGACCCGCCCGGCCGCGGCCCACCACTGGGACCAGTCCTCGGCGGCGCCGGTGCCCTTGCGCTGGGCGCGGCGGCGGCCGATCGCGAGGGCGAGTTCGGCGAGCGGCGGCTCCTCGGGGATGAGGTGGTCGCCGTTGACCAGGACGCCGCCGGGCCGCAGCGCGCCGGCGAGGTCGCGGTAGATCCCGAGCAGGGCGTCCGGCGGCGGGTAGTGCAGCGCGGTGGTGGACACCACGGCGTCCAGCGGGCGGTCGAGGGCGAGGTCCCCGATCCAGCCGGGGCGGCCGATCAGAGTCTCGACCCAGCGCGCCACCCGGGGGTGCCGGGCGCGGCCGAGGGCGAGCAGCAGCGGGTCGATGTCGACCGCGATGATCTCGGCGTGCGGCAGGCGGGCCGCGACCCGCGCCGACAGTGAGCCGGGGCCGCTGCCGAGGTCCGCGACGAGCGGCCGCGCGCGGTGGCCGACGGTCTGTTCCAGCACGTCGGCGATGACGGTGAACCGCTCCTCGCGCTCCACCGCGTACCGCTCCTGCTGGCGCTCCCAGCGGTCCACCCAGGTCCCGGCCAGAGCGGCGTCCACTCGCATCCCGACTCCCGCCGTGTCCGTGCGCATTCGAGGCTTCGCCTTCCGCCCATGTTTGTCATGTTCACCAGGCTCCGCAACCGGTCCGGCGCGGGCCCGGCGGATCGTGCCCGGCCAGCGAAACGATATCCGTTTTCATGTGAAGGTTTCCACCCGGTGCGCCCGCAGGATGCTCGCAGGACCGCCACGGCGCGGGCCGCTGCTGTTCCGCCGGAGTTCAACCGGGCGCACCTGACGGCGCCCGGTCAACCCCCTAGGTTCCCTGGGGAACCGCGAGAAGGAGCCATGACGGAAAACCAACCTGCCGTACGCGCACGGGCACTGACGAAGTGTTTCGGCGACGTCGTCGCGCTCGACGCCGTCGGACTGGAGCTCGCGCCCGGGCGGATCCACGGACTGGCCGGGCCGAACGGCGCCGGGAAGACCACGCTGCTCGGGCTGCTGCTCGGACTGGCCGCCGCCGACGAGGGCGACCTGGAGGTGCTGGGCAGACCGGTCGGCCGGGCCCGGCCCGCGCCGCCCGGGGTGGCCGGCTTCGTGGACGGGCCCGGGCTCTACCCGTCGCTGACCGCACGGCGGAACCTGGCCGCGCTGGCGACGCTGCGCGGGCAGGACGGCCGGGCCGGGCGGATCGACGAGGTGCTGGCCGAGGTCGGGCTGAGCGACGTCGCCGACGACCGGGTGCGGGGCTTCTCGCTCGGCATGCGGCAGCGCCTCGGACTGGCCGCGGCGCTGCTCACCGAACCCCGGCTGCTGGTGCTCGACGAGCCGTCCAACGGCCTGGACCCGGCGGGCAAGCAGCACGTGCACGGGGCGCTGCGCCGGCTCGCCGCCGACGGCGTGACCGTGGTGCTCTCCAGCCACCGGATGGACGACCTGGAGGCGCTCTGCGACGAGGTCACCATCCTGGCGACCGGACGGGTCCGCTTCTCCGGCCCGCTCGGCGAGCTGGCCGCGGACGACCGCGCGCTCGACCACCGGCTGCTCACCTCCGATCCGGCCGCCGCCCGGCGGGTGGCCGCCCGGGTCGCCGGGGTGCGGGTCGCGGCGGAGGCCGGGACGGGACGCACGGCCGGGGCGCTGATGGTGCGCGCGCCGGGCCCGGCCGTCGAGGAGCTGGTGGCGGCGCTGGTGCGGGCGGAGGTCCGGGTGCGCGAGGTCGCCCCGGTGGTGCCGCCCCTGGAGGCGGCGTTCCTCGCCCTGACCGAGCAACAGGAGGACGGACGATGAGCGAGCGCGGCGAGGGAGTCATCGAGCGGGGCGGGCGCACGAGCACGGTCACGGCCGGACGCGCGGCGGCCGCCGCCGGGGTCGCCCCCGGGGCGCGCCCGGTGCCGGTGGGCCGGGTGTACCGCTTCGAGCTGGTCAAGCTGCTCTCGCAGTGGCGGATCAGGCTGCTGGTGCTGGCCTGCTGGCCGGCCCGCCGCCCTCCTCGCTCGGCCTGTACGGCGGCCTGACGGGCGTCGCCCAGCTGCTGCTGGAGGCCGG
>NZ_JBSFJC010000224.1:0-8360 GCF_053597855.1 Kitasatospora sp. NPDC001225 | reverse complement strand
TCTCTTCCTTTTGGGGGGGTGTGGGGGGGGGGGGCCCCCACCCCCCCCCCCCGGCGGTTTTGCCCCCGGGGGCCCCCCGGGCGCCGCGGGCCCGCACAAGACGACAAGGTCGTCGAGCGCGGCCGCCGCGCAGGTCAGTCCTCCATCAACAGATGCCTGCAGGCAGGAACGGTCTGCTCGCCCAACCCAAGGCGATCACCAAGCAAAACGAACCGACGATAGGTCATGCCATCGATCTTGACCCAGTAGCGGATCAGGCAGCGCAGAAAGAATCGGAACCCCAGGTTCGGACCCGCAAGCCGGATCGTTTGATCAAGGGCGTTGGCCACCTCTTCTATCGGGTAGAGGCTCTGCCTGGCGGCGAGATCGAGTGCGTCGGCGACCGCTCCGAGTTCGGCCAGCACTTCGCCGGCCAATTCTGCCCGGTCCGCTGCCGGTGCAGGAAATACACCTCCTTGGGCCAGGTGGAGATCGCAGAGTTCAGTGACCTCCGCCATCCAGGAACGGATGCCGGACAATCCCACCAGTCCCGATGCCGCGCGCCACACAGTGGATACCGACCGCTCTGGAAGGTCTGGGTGGCCGAGGCGGGTAATGTCGTCCTTCAATCGCGCGGCGTCGGCGCAGGCCCACTTTCGGGCGACATCAAGCGGCGTTCCTTCGAAATCAAGGTGAAACTGAGTGGAAAGGCCGGTGATGCCGTAGTCGAACGGGTCGGGGGGAATTTCTTCCCGCATGATTCTCCTCAGATCTCCGGGTAGGCGGTGAGAACGTAGAATCCACCTGGCTTGTAGCCCGGAGCTGCCTTGAGGACGACCACGTACCTGTTGGTCGATGGTCCAATCAGGCCTCTGATCCCGTAGACCTGGCCAATCGGGTTGGAATCCGATCCGAAATAGCCCTTGATCTCGAAGTTGCGGCCGCGGAACGGTCCTCTGCCGCTGAGCCACTCGCTGATCGCCCGTGGGCTTTCCGCATTCTTGGTGGCGATGGCGTAGTCTACCACCTGTTGGGCCGTCTGACGGTCGGTGAATACACTCGTAAACGGCGAAAGGCCCTTTTCCGAGTTTTTGATTGCTTCGGCCTTTGCGCCTTCTGGTGAAATTTCGACGTGCTTTGAAAGTGTGTGCGCATCGACGAATTCGCTCTGCGCACGCAGCAGATTGTTGCAGTTGTGGACCAGTGCCCCGGGGCCCTCGCCGTCGTCGGGGCGGACGAAGAAGGTGTGGTCGCCGGCTACGGTCAGGTCATAGACCAGTTGTGGGCCTTCATTGTCGCTCTGAGTAACCTCCGCGATCCGGTCGATCGTTCCGTCAGGTCCCCTGAGGAGATCGCCACTCTTCAGCCGGTCTGCGGTGGTCCAGCCGGAACCTTCGACGTAGAACCGGTGCCCTGCTGTCGTAGCGAGGACGTCGCCACGATCCGTACGGATCTCGGTCAGATGGTTTGCGTTGTGGGCGAACGTGGCCGTGACGGGTTGCGGCCTGTCAATTCCGGAAACGGTTTCGGATGCCAAGAGCACATCACCGGTGTGAACGTCGCGAATGTCGCGATAGGTGCCATTGGACAGCAGTACCTGTGTTCCACGCGGGAAGCTGTTGGTCAGGCAGCCGCCCCCGGATGCCACCTCCTCCATTGCTTTCGCGACGTCTCCTTCAAGCTCGGCCTCCCTGAGCAATTGCGCATCCATGCCCTGGACCTTGCGAAGCACAGAAAGCGCCTCGTCGATGCCCATGCCGTTCTTCAGGTTGAGGCGGAATGCGGCCAGGGCGTCCGCGCTGGCCAACAGATTGCCGATGGCGGCGTCCTTGAAGCCGTCGAGGCTGACCTGGAGGGCTAGCTTGGCCTCCTCGATCGTCATGCCGCCGACCTCCATCGCATAGCGGAAGGCGACGACGCCCTTGGCGGCCTTCGCAAGGGTCGCGTAGGGGAGCACGTTGGACGCTGCCCAGGCGCAGGAGGAGTTGAGGCCGGGGTTCTTGAAGCACTCGATGAAGTCACCGACCAGGATGTGGACTACGATCTTCGAGCTCTCCAGGGTCTGGCAATTTCGGGAGCCAGCGGGAGCCGAGTAGCAGTTGTACCGCTCCATGTACTCGCTGGAAAGAAGGTCGTACGAGCTCTCCACCTGGACTTTATCGAGATGCTTGGTGAAGAGGGTTTTAGTCACCCAGTCGTTGTTGTATTTGCCGTGGCAGGCGGCGATGGTGAGACCGGCATCGGGACATGTTCTCAAGACATAGTCGACATCACCAGTCACCTTGACGTTGACCGGGAAGGTGCAGATCTCTTCCCCGGTGGGACCCCGGTGCCACTTCGCATTGCTCATCCAACTGCTGAAGAAATTGGCGGCGTCGACACAGGCCTGCAGGCCCTTGCCGTACTTCTCGTCGAAGACGATCTCCTGTTTCATTTCCCCGCTGGGAATCGCGTCCATGTAGGACACGCGACCGAGGTCGTCGACAACCGCGGTCTCGGACTCCATCTCGCCTGCGGCGTTGCCGTCCTGCATTTTTTGGTAGGCGATCTTGAATGCTTCGAGTGCGGCCTTGTGGGCTTCGGCGGCGCTGGCCTGGGCCTCGAGCTTGGAGGCCAGTGCGTCGTCGGCAGCCTTCTTCGCGTCGCTCGCGTACCGCCGGGCCTGGGCGGCAGAGGCGGCGGCTGCGGTGGCGGAGTGGTCGGCGCTGCGGGCGTCGGCGTCGGCGCTGGCGGCGGAGGCGCGGGCCTGGGCGGCGTAGGCGGTGGCCTGGTCGGCGCTGGCTTTGGCCTTACGGGCGGATTCGGCTGCCCGGGCGGCCCAGTCGGCGGCTTCGGTGGCGGAGGCCTGGGCCTGGCCGGCGTAGGTGGCGGCTTCGTCGGCGGCGCCGCGGGCGGTGGCGTAGGACTGGGCGGCCTGTGCCGCGTACTGGCGGGCGAGGGCGGTGTTTCCGTCGATGGCCTGCAGGTAGGAGGAGATGGTGGCGACGTGTGCGGCGGTGACGGCGTCGCGGTGCTGGGCCTTGGGCAGGCCGATGGCGAGGAACAGGGCGAGGCCGGAGGTGGGGCCGGACATGGCGGCCTGGGCCGCGGCCTTGACCTCGGGTCCGCCGACGGAGATGGCCTGGGAGACCAGCAGGCGGTTGTCGTCGTCGCGTGCGGCGTATTGACCGGTCGCGAGGAACGCACGGACGTCGTCGATGCTGCCGTCCAGTGCCTTGCCGGCGGCTTCGCGCACCCGCGGCCCGCCGGAGGACATGATCTGCGACAGGGCGAGCCGGTCGTCGTCGTCCTTGCCCGGATAGGCACCAGTGGCGAGGAACGCCCGTACCTGATCGAGGGTCCCCACCGAGGCGGTCTCAGCGGCCAGCCGCTGCTCCAGCTTGGTGGAGGCGGCAACCTTCGCGAGGACACTGGTGCGGTCGTCGTATTCTCGCGCGAGCGCCAAGTCGGTGCTCAGGAACGCCAGAACATCCGCGTCGTGGCCCCCCAACGCGGTCTGGGCCGCGACCTGGACCCACGGCCCGCCGGAGCTCAGCAGGCGGGTCGCGGCCAGACGGCCCTTGGCGACCGCAACCGACGGATCGACGCCGGCGGCCGTGGCCTCGCCGAGCAGACGCTGGGTGGCGGCGGCCAGCTCGGTGGCCTTGCCCGACTCCCACGCAGCCTTCTTCGCCTTCGCCGCTTCCTCGAAATACGCCTGTTCCGCGGACGCGACCTCGACGGCCTGCTGCGCGGCGAGGCGCTCGGCGTCCGAGGCCCGCGCGAGATCGGCGATCTTGTGCGCCTGGGTCGCGGCGGCAGCGGCATCGTCGGCCGCCTGCCGCGCCGCGGTTGCGGCGGCTTCGGCGGTGGCGGCCGCAAGAGCGGCATCGCCGGCGTGCTCGAAGGCCTGCTGGGCGGCGTCCGCTGCGGCTCCGGCGTGCACGGCGGCGGAGTCGGCGGCGCGCTGGGCCTCGGCGGCCGCGGCCCGGGCCTCGGCCGCGATCTTCTGGACGGCGTCGCAGGCGCGGTGGGCCTCGGCAGCGGCCTTTCGGGCGCGGTCGGCAGCGGCCTTGGCGCGGTCGCGGGCCTCCTCGGAGACGCCGGCCTGGTTGGAGGCCTCCAGAGCGGCGGCTGCGGCCGCGTCGGAGTTGGCGGCCGCTTCCTTGGCGGCGGCGGCCGCCTTCTCGGCCTGCAGGGAGGCCTGCCCCGCCCACTGGGCGCGCTCGCCGATGGTCTGCGCCTCGCCGGCGTACTTCTTCGCGGTGACCGCCGCGTTCTTGGCCTTGTCCGCGTCGGCGGCGTTGACGGCGGCCTTGGCGGCGGAGTCCTGGGCCTGGGCCGACGCGTTGCCCGCGGCTGTTGAGGCACGGGCCGCGTCCGCGGCCGCGTCGGCGGCCTGCCGGGACGCCTCGTTGGCCTTGGCGGCGGCGCTGGAGGCCTGCTTGGCGGCCTTCGCGGCCCGCTCGGCCGCATCCGCGGCCTTCGCCGCGGCGTTGGAGGCCTTCTTCGCGTCGCCCTTCGCCGCCTTGGTCTCCGCAGCGGCCTTCTCAGCGGCCTGCTTGGCCAGCGCACTCGCGGCCAGGGCCTTGGCGGCGGCGTCCTCGGCCTCCCGGGCCTGCTCGCCGGCCTGGTCGACAGCGTTGCTCGCGAGGTCGGCGAGTTGGGAGATGGTCAGGGTTTCCTGGTCGTGGGCGGCGGCGGTCTGGTAGCCGTAGCGCAGGAACTCCCGGACGTCGTCGATGGTGCCGTCCAGCGCGAGGCCGGCGGCCCTCCTCACCTCCGTGCTGCCTGTGGACATCAGCTGGGACAACTTCAGGCGGTCGTCGTCGTCCCGTGCCCGGTACTGGCCGGTGGCAAGGAAGGCGTTGACGTCGTCGATGCCGCCGTCCAGCGCGAGGCCGGCGGCCTTGCGCACGGCCGGGCCGCCGGAGGACATGATCTGTGACAGCTTCAGCCGCTGGTCGTCCTCGAACGGCCGCTTGTAGCCGCCGTCGACGAACGCCTGGACGTCGGCCGCGCTACCGGCCAGCGCCTTCAGCGCTGCCGCGCGCACCCACGGGCCGGAGGTCGTGGTGACATCCTCGACGCGGACGCGCAGGTCGGCTTCGGAAGCGGCGGTCCTACCGGTGGCGAGGAACGCGGCCACGTCGCCGTCGGAGCCGGCCAGGGCGGTTTCGGCGGCCTGCCTGACCGCCGGGCCGCCGTCCTTCCAGACGGCGATCGCCGCGACCCGGTCGGGGACCGGGCCGATCGGCGGCCCCTCGGCGGCGAATGCGGGTGTGGCGAGCAGGCCGGCGAGCAGGCCGCCGACCGCCACCCCGACGGCGCCACGCCGCCAGGGTGTCCATGTCCTACTGGTGGTTTTCATCGAGGATCCGAAAGCTCCTTCTGTGGTCGCGGCCTTCACTGAGGCGACGTCGAGCGGTGGGTCGTTGCCAGGTCAAAGAGCGTGCCGGGCCGGGGTGTCGCGACCCCGGCCCGGCGATGCGGCGAGACCGGCCGAGCCGAGCGCTCGGCTCCGGGCGTTCGTGGGACGGCCTGCCTGAGCCAGCCGACGGACGGCCCGTGATGCCGCTGCGATCGGACTGGGCCGACGTCAGGCGTGAGTGCCGGTGGCCCAGATGGAGTCGCCAATGCCTTCGCCGCCATCGGCCTTGTAGACGACGAGGTTGCCGTCGTCCTGGACCTTCAGGAAGGCGCCGGCGGACCAGAAGGTCCCGGTAGCCCACAGGGAGCGGCTGCCGTCGGCGCTGTAGACGATGGCGTTGCCGTCGTTCTGGATCTTCAGGTAGGCGTTGTTGTTGCCGTAGGTGCCGCTGGCCCACAGGATGGTGTCGTCGCTGAGGCGGTAGAGGACGAGGTTGCCGTCCCACTGCATGACCAGGCGGGTGGTGGTGGTGTAGACCTGTTGTCCGGCGGCGAGCTTGCTCTCGGGGCGGAAAGTGCCGGTGCTCCAGACCGAGCTGGCGGCGGTCTCGGCGGCGTCCTTCTTGTAGAGCACGAGACTGCCGTCATTCTGGAGCTTGAGGAATGCGCCGTCGTTGCCCCAGGTGTTGGATCCCCACAGGACGCCGGCACCGGTGGCAGGGTTGCCATCGCTCTTGTAGACGACGAAGTTGCCGTCCGGCTGGACGTGTGCCCAGGCGCCCTTGTTCCCGGCGGAGTTGGTCTGCCAGGTGGTGGTTCCGTCACTGCGGCGGTAGCGCACCAGGTTGCCGTCCTGCTGCATCTCGACCACGGCGGACTGCGACTGGACCCACTGACCGGACTTGATCTTGGTGCCGCTGCTCACCTTCGGGTCGAGGCGGGTGGTGCCACTGGACCACAGGACGGCGCTGCCGTCGGCCTTGCTCAGGGCGAGGTTGCCGTCGGACTGCAGGCGCAGGAACGCGCCGCTGTTGCCGTAGGTCTTCGTGGACCACAGGGCGTTGGCGTCGGTCGGGTCCCCGCTCTTGTACACGACGAGGTTGCCGTCCGGCTGCATGAACGCCCATGCGCCGTTGTTGCCGGACGTGCCCGTGGACCACAGCACGCCGCCGTCGACCTGCTTGTGGGTGACGACCAGGTTGCCGTCCGCCTGCATGGTCAGCTTCAGGTCCAGGCCGGTGATCGACGTGCCGGACGTAAGCTTGGTGCCGGTCTGCAGAGTCCGGCCGTTGCCCGCCTTGGCGCTGGTAATGGCCGAGGCGATGCCCTCGACGCGGGTCGCTGACGCGCCGGTGCGGGTCTCGCCCGCAGGGGTCTCGAGGCAGCCGCCCTGCCAGGCACGGGATACCAGCGCGGTGATCTCGCCCGCGGCGTTGAACAGCGGCGCCCCGTTGTCGCCCGCGCAGAGCGGTCCGGCACCGGCGGCGGGCGACAGGTCGACGGTGGAGGCGGAGACGGTGCCGACGGTCTGGTCGGTGGTGCGCACTCCGTTCCACCACGTGCTGGTGGTGCGGCCGGCACCGGCCACCTTCACGGTCGTGCCGGCGGCGACGGCCGCAGTGGCAGTCTTGGCCGGGGTGACGTCGTAGACCGGCACGGTCAGCTGGGCGATGACGGCGTCCCGTCCGATGTCGACCGGGTGTACCTCGGTGAGCGGGTTGCTGCGGCCGCCGATGGTGAAGGTGCTCCCGGCCAAAGCGAGGCCCGGGGCGAGAGCGTTCGGGTCGCCGGTGAAGCAGCTCGCCGTGGTGAGGACCCACAGCGGGTCGATCAGGGTCGCGGTGCAGCCGCGGGATCCGGCCCGGCCCGGCGCGCCCGCGCTGAGGGAGCCGACCGCCGGGAAGTCGGAGGCCGGGACGGTGGCGGGCGTGCCGTCGGTGGCGACCAGTTCGAGGAGCACCGACGGCTTGTTACCGGTCGAGTTGTCGGCCTCGCCGACCGGCGTCCAGTCGTTCTTCTTGATGTCGACGCTGCTGGTGGTGCCCTCGGCGCTGAGTGTCGCCTTGATGGCGTGGTTGTCGCCCTTGATGTTGATGACGTTGGGGGTCTCCAGAGCGAGGTATCCGGAGGATCCGGTGACCTTGAAGCAGACCTCGAACGGCGCCGCGACCTGGCGCACGATCCGCACCAGGCCCGACTCGGAGGTGCAGTCGGCGAGGCGGATGTGACCGTCTCCGGTCTTCACCGTGATGTTCTGCTCGGCCAGGATCTTCGCGGCGCCCGGGTACGCGAACGCCTCCACCGCAAGCGGCGCGGCGCTCTCCGCCGCCCAGGCGGGTGTCGAGGCCGCGGCTCCCGGCGCGGCCAGCAGCGCTGCGAGCAGCAGTACCGGTTTCTTAACCCTACGCAAACCAATCCTCCAAAACGGAAAATTCAGACGTAAAGCAACCATAAAATTGCCGATCGCACGCTATCGGAAAGATAGGTTGGCAGTCAATGAATTAATTGCGGGCAAGTGCTGCAAATGCGGCCGTAATTTACAATTTAGGCAATAATGGTCTACGGGGTGCACAAATCGTGAGGATTCTCCCTCTATCGGCACCCGGTGACATGAAGCCAACCCCCACTGCAGTGGCCTGACCTGGGTATGTGCCGTCTGGCCTGTCGCTCGTAGCTGAGCACCTTGACGGCCCATCGGACCTCAGGGCAGCGGCGTACAAGTGGCCGAAACCAGGTTCGCGGGGGGAGAACGTCAGGACAGCTGGACATCATCGGGATCGACCCGCCGCCGGATAAAGGGGGGCTTGCCGTGGACCAGGAGAATAAGGAAATCTTCAATCAGATCTGGACGGCGAGGGATTGGTCTCCCGTTCAAAATCTCCCGTATCGCGTGGAGCACCTGACAACCACCTGGCACCCCCGAGCGGCGGAGATCGGTGACGGCGGCCGTGGCATCCTCCCAGCTGGCGGCCACATACGGCGCAATCTGCGGCCACGGGATTCCCCGAGTACGGCCAGATATCTCCCCGCTC
>NZ_JBSFJC010000223.1:0-8444 GCF_053597855.1 Kitasatospora sp. NPDC001225 | reverse complement strand
TGCTCAAGCCGGAGTACAAGGGCCAGGTCGCCCTCAACGGCAACCCGACCAAGTCCGGCTCCGCCTTCGGCGGCGTCTACGCGGCCGCGCTCGCCAACGGCGGTTCGCTGGACAACATCCAGCCCGGCATCGACTTCTTCGGCAAGCTGAAGCAGTCCGGCAACTTCAACCCGGTCGAGTCGACCCCGGCCACCGTCGAGAAGGGCGAGACCCCGATCTCGATCGACTGGTCCTACCTGAACGCGGGCTACACCGACGAGTTCAAGGACAAGGGCGTCGACTGGAAGGTCTCCATCCCGACCGACGGCTCCTACGCCCAGTTCTACAACCAGGCCGTCAACAAGTGGGCCCCGCACCCGGCGGCCGCCCGCCTGTGGCAGGAGTACCTGTTCAGCACCGAGGGCCAGAACCTCTTCCTCGGCGGCTACGCCACCCCGTCCACCTTCGAGGCCCTGAAGAAGGACGGCACCCTGGACGCCGCCGGCGCCGCCAAGCTGCCCGCCGTCGAGAAGCCGTTCACCACCTTCCCGACCGTCGACCAGATCAACGCGGCCAAGAAGGTCGTCACCGAGAACTGGACCAAGGCGATCGCGGGCTGACACCCAGGCCACGTACCGCACTTCGGGCTGAGAAAAGGCACTCATGACCACGGCTCCCACCCCGGTGCCGACCACCCCCGCCGCCACCTCCCCCGGTGGCGGCGCGGGGGCGTCCGCCACCGCCACGACCACCTCCCCCACCACCACCGCGCCCGGCCCGCGGCGCCGGCCGCTCGCCCGCCTCGGCGGCGCGTCCTGGCTGGCGGCCGTGCCGCTGCTGCTGTTCTTCCTGATCGGCTTCGGCCTCCCCGCCGTCGCCATCGTGATCGGCGCGTTCACCACCTCCAGCGACGCGGAGTCCGGCGCCGGGCAGTTCACCTTCGACAACCTGACGGCCTCCGTCCAGGGCGGCTACCAGACGGCCATGCTGAGCAGCCTCAAGCTCTCCGCGCTGACCGCGCTGCTCGCCACCGTCCTCGGCCTGCCGCTCGCCCAGGCCGTCGTCACCTCCCGGCGCGGCTGGCTGCGCCAGGCGGTGCTCACCGCCTCCGGCGTGCTCGCCAACTTCGGCGGCCTGCCGCTCGCCTTCGCGTTCGTCGCCACCCTCGGCAACGCCGGCGAGATCACCAAGCTGCTGCACCTCACCGACCACGGCTGGTCGCTGTACTCGTTCACCGGCCTGACCGTCGTCTACCTGTACTTCCTCGTCCCGCTGATGGTGCTCACCATCACCCCGGCCCTGGACGGCCTGCGGACCCAGTGGCGCGAGGCGGCCCAGAACAACCGGGCCACCACCGTCCAGTACTGGCTCCACGTCGCCCTGCCGATCCTGCTGCCCTCCCTGCTCGGCGGCTTCGTGCTGCTCTTCGGCAGCGCCTTCGCCGCCTACGCGACGGCCGCCGCCATGGTCGGCGCGACCGTCCCGCTGGTCAGCCGCTCGATCGCGGACGCGCTCTCCGGCAACGTGCTGGTCGGCCAGGGCAACCTCGCCCTCGCCCTCAGCCTCAACATGATCTTCGTGGCCGTCCTGGTGATGGCCGTGTACCTCCCCCTCCAGCGCCGGAGCGCCCGATGGCTCAGCTGACCACCCCCGCCCGCCCCGGCCGACGCACCGTCCGCTGGTGGCGCGGAGCCGTGCTGCTGCTCGCCGGCGTCTACTTCGTCGTCCCGCTCGCGGCCTCCTTCTGGTTCTCGATCGACGACCCCCAGGGCATCTCCTTCGCGGCCTACACCGGGCTGCTCTCCGCCCCCGGCTTCCTGGACAGCCTCTGGCTGACCCTCGGCCTCGCCGTCGTGACCGTCATGGTGCTGCTGCTCCTGCTCGTCCCGGCGCTGATCTCCGTGCGGCTCGGCTCGCCGAAGCTGCGCCCGGTGCTCGACGTGCTCTGCACCCTGCCGCTGGTCGTCCCGCCGGTCGCGCTGACCGCCGGCCTGATCGGCGTGCTCCGCTGGGGCCCGGACTACCTGATGGACACCCCGTTCTTCCAGACCTTCGTGTTCATCCAGGACCCGGACTTCCCGCTGGTGCTGGTCATCGCCTACGTGCTGATGGCCCTGCCGCTCGCCTACCGCGCCCTGGACGCCGGCCTGCGCTCGATGGACGTGCGCACCCTGGTCGAGGCCGCCCGCAACTGCGGCGCGAGCTGGCCGCGCGCGGTGTTCACCGTCGTCCTGCCCAACCTGCGCGGGGCGCTGCTGAACGCCTCCTTCCTCACCCTGGCCCTGGTGCTCGGCGAGTTCACCACCGCCTCGATCCTCGGCTTCCAGCCCTTCCCGGTCTGGATCTACTCGGTCGGCAACAGCCAGGCCCACATGTCGGTCGCGGTCTCCATCCTGAGCCTGCTGCTCACCTGGCTGCTGCTGCTCCTGCTGGCCACCGCCGGGCGCGAGCGCCGCGCCAAGACCGCCACCTCCTGAAACCCCCCGGAGTCACCAGTCATGACCACGGCCACCGCCATCGCCGCCGACGCCCCGCTCGCCTCCGGCAGCGCCACCGTCGAATTCCGTTCCCTGCGCCGCGCGTTCGGCGCCACCACCGCCCTCGACGGCCTGGACCTGACCGTCCGCCCGGGCGAGCTGCTCGCCCTGCTCGGCCCGTCCGGCTGCGGCAAGACCACCGCGCTGCGCATCCTGGCCGGCTTCGAGCAGCACGACTCCGGCGAGGTGCTGGTCGACGGCCAGGACATCACCGCGATACCCGCGCACAAGCGCGACGCGGGCATGGTGTTCCAGTCCTACAGCCTCTTCCCGCACCTGACCGCGCTGGACAACGTCGCCTTCGGGCTGCGGATGCGCGGCACCGGAAAGGCCGAGCGCCGCAAGCGGGCCCTGGAGCTGCTGGAGCTGGTCGGCCTGCCGCACCGCGCCGACCACTACCCGCACCAGATGTCCGGCGGCCAGCAGCAGCGCATCGCGCTCGCCCGCGCGCTCGCCCTCCAGCCGCGCGTCCTGCTGCTGGACGAGCCGCTGTCCGCGCTGGACGCCAAGGTCCGCCTCCAGCTGCGCGAGGAGATCCGCCGCCTCCAGCAGGAGCTGGGCATCACCACCCTGTTCGTCACCCACGACCAGGAGGAGGCGCTGTCGATGGCCGACCGGGTCGCGGTGCTGCGGGCCGGACGGCTGGAGCAGTGCGCCGCCCCGTCCGAGCTGTACGGCCGGCCGGCCACCGCCTTCGTCGCCGAGTTCGTCGGCACCATGAGCCGCATCCCGTGCACCCGCACCTCGGACGGCGTCGAGGTGCTCGGCCGCCGGCACGCGGTGGACGGCGAGGTCCCGGCCGACGGCGAGCTCCAGGTGCTGGTCCGCCCGGAGAACGTCGCCCTGACCCCGGCCGAGGACGGCCCCGCGCTGGTGGTCACCGCCTCCTTCCTGGGCGCCGTCACCCGGCTCACCGTCCGCCTGGACGACGGCACCGAGGTCAAGGCCGACCTGCCCACCGAGGCCGCCACCGCACTGCCGGCCGGCGCCCGGGCCGCGCTCACCCTGCCGGAGCGCCCGGTGCTGGTGGACCGCCGCGCCGCCTGAGAGCCTCGTACCTCCCCGCTCCGCCCGACGACGTACCGGCGGAGCACCGAAGAAGCGCCGACGAAGCGCCGGAGAACCACCGAAGGTACCGCCATGCCTGACACCGCCATGCCCGCGTCCAACGCGCTGCCCGCCGCCGTCCTGTTCGACATGGACGGCACCCTGGTCGACACCGAGCAGCTGTGGTGGCAGACCGCCGCCGAAATCGCCGAGGAACTGCGCCACCCGCTCACCGACCAGGACGCCCCCGAGGTGCTCGGCCAGGCCGTCGAGCACACCGCCGCCCACCTGCACGCGGTCAGCGGCACCGCCCTCAGTGAGGCCGAACTCGCCGCCCGGCTCGGCGAGTCCTTCGCCGCCAAGGTCGCCGCCGAGACGGTGCCGCGCCCCGGCGCGCTCGCCCTGCTGGCCGCGCTGCGCGACGCGGGGGTGCCGACCGCGCTGGTCTCCGCCTCCCCGCGCCGGGTGGTGGACCTGGTGCTGTCCGCCATCGGCCGGGACTGGTTCGCCGTCACCCTGGCCGCCGAGGACACCCCGCGCACCAAGCCCGCGCCCGACCCGTACCTCGCCGCCGCCGAACGGCTCGGCCTGGACCCGGCCGACTGCCTCGCCGTCGAGGACACCCCGACCGGGGTCGCCTCCGCCACCGCGGCCGGCTGCGCCGTGCTCGCCGTGCCGTCCACCCCGGTGCCGATGCCGCGGGGCGAGCGGATCACCCTGCTCGCCAGCCTGGAGCAGGCCGACCTCGCCCTGCTCGGGAAGCTCGCCGGCGCCGGCGCGGTTCGACCCTGACATGCCCTATCTCCTGCTCGCCCTGGCCATCATCAGCGAGGTCTGCGCCACCAGCTGCCTCAAGCTCACCGAGGGGTTCACCCGGCTCTGGCCGAGCCTCGGCGTCGGTGTCGGCTACGTGCTCTCCTTCCTGCTGCTCGGCCGCGCGCTCAAGCACATACCGGTCTCGGTCGCCTACGCGGTCTGGTCCGGGGCCGGCACCGCGGCGGTCGCCGGGATCGGGGTGGTCGCCTTCGGCGAGTCGCTCGGGCGGCTCCAGTGGCTGGGGATCGCGCTGGTGATCGTCGGGGTGGTCGTGCTCAACCTCAGGGGCGGGCACTCCTGACGCCGCTTCCGACGCCCTTTCTGACGGTCCGTCAACTCTGAATTCGCTGGTCAACTCCCCTGCCGGGGCGGGAAGTCGGACGTGCCGACGACCCGCCCCGGACGCTTCGCTACGGTGTCCCCCATGACGGACCCCCGCCCACACCACTACCGCTTCGTCCACCGCGAGCTGGCCCGCCAGGTGCTGGAGTTCGGCCCGCGCGTGGCCACCCCGACCCCGGACGGCGGCAGCCTGCTGCCCGTCGTCACCCAGATCTGGGACGACCTCGGCAGCACCCTGCCGCCCGAGGACCGCCTGCCCGACCACGGCCTCGACTGCCGCCACCTGTCGGTCGACGGCCACCACATGCTGCTGGTCACCCTGCCCGCCCCGGTCGGCGCCACCGAGGCCCACTTCGTCGCCGCCGTCCAGCCGGGCGGCGCCAGGACCGTCCGCTACGTGACCCTGGAGCACGCGTTCAGCCCCTTCGACGGCAGCCCCGGCACCGTCCTCGGCGAGTGGACCGCCGAGAGCCACCTCAACCACGGCCCGGGGCCCTCCCCCGTCGCCGAGCTGTTCGTCACGGCCGTGGTGCGGCTCGTCACCCCGAAGAAGCGCGGCTTCTGGCGCCGCTGAGACCGACCGTACGTATACACCTCGAAGCTGGGCCGCCGACGTCAAGAAGGCGTCGACGGCCCGTAAAGGTCCCGTAACGACCGCCTCCGGTGACGACCGTGACGATCTCTCCCCGGTCGGCTGGAGCTATGCTCGCCCGGTCCGACAATCGACGCATCGGGGGGCGAAAGTGTCCGACTTCAAAGTCAGTACCGAATTCCTCGCAAAACTGGCCCAAGACCTCAAAGGCTGTGCCGACGAACTCGACCAGGGCCTCAAGGCCTTCGAGGCGGCCGGCCACACCGGCACCGGCTTCGACTTCCTGGACGAGGCCTGCGGGCACTTCAAGGACAAGTGGCAGTTCGGCCTGAAGAAGGTCCGCGAGTGCGTCAAGGCCCTGGACGAGGGCCTTGAGCAGGTGCAGAAGAACTACGACGGCACCGAGCAGAGCATCGTCAAGGTCCTCGCCCCGGCGGGGCAGTCGTGAGCGCCCCCACGCCGGCGCCCGACTGGTCCGGCCTCGGCTTCAACCCCACGCCCGGCGACTCCGCCGCCGTCACCGCGCTCAGCACCAGCCTGCGCCGGGTCGGCCAGCACCTGAGCGGCGTGCACACCACGCTCTCCCAGATCTCCAACAACGAGGGCCAGTGGACGGGTGAGGCCGCCAAGAAGTTCTCCGAGCAGTTCGGCAAGCTCCCCGGCTACCTCCAGGACGCCGCCGACTCGATCACCTCGGCCTACACGGCGCTCGACGTCTGGTACAAGGCGCTGACCGAACACCAGCCCAAGGCCGCCGAGTTGGCCGCCTCCGCGGTCGCCGCCAAGAAGAAGAAGGAGGAGGCGGACAAGGCCCACAGCGCCGCGGCCGCCGCCCCCGACCTCCAACTGGCCGGCCGCTCCTACCCCGACGACGCCAGCCTCGCCGCCGCGGAGCAGCGCTACAACACGGCGAAGAACCACCTGGACTCCGCCGCCGGTCTGCTCACCAGCGCCTCCAACGAGCTGGCCGGCCTCCAGAAGCAGGCCCACGAGCTCGCCGGGACCCACAAGTCGGACGCCCAGAAGACGGCCGAGGCCGTCCGCAAGGCCGCCGACAGCAAGGCCCCGCCGGAGCCGGGCATGCTCAGCAAGATCGGCGACTGGTTCAGCAAGCACGGCGGGGACCTGCTGACGGTGGCCTCCGGCATCTGCGGCGTCGCGGCCATCTTCTGCCCCGCGTTCGCCCTGCCCGCCATCCTGCTGAGCGTCGGCGCGGCGGGCCTGCACGCCAAGCAGTACGGCATCAAGGGCCTGATGCCGACCAGTTGGGACAACCTCGGCAACGACCTCACCCTGGCCGGCGACCTCCTCGGGGCCCTGCCCGGAGGCGCCCTCCTCAAGGGCGGGGTCACCGCGTTCCGGGGCGCCCGCGCCGCCGAGGGCGGGGCCAAGGCCGTGAGCGCCGGCGCCAAGGAGATCCGCGTCGCCGCCCGGGCGATGGACCCGGCCAGCCCGATCTTCACCACCGCGATCGAGAAGCCCGCCATGAAGCTCGGGCTCTCCAAGGCCGCCGCGATGAACGTCTCCGACGGCGTGCAGGCGGCCAGCGGGGTCGCGCTGACGGCCCCCACCGCGGCCGGCCTCTTCACCGACAGCCCGAGCCCGGGGCTGGGCGCCGCGATCAACTACACCACCGGCGGCGGCACCGCGCTCAACGGAGCCGGCGGCGCCATCGGCGGCAGCGGCAAGGGCCGGATCCTGCCCGCCCTGCTCGGCGGCGGCAGCGCGATCGTCACCGGTGTCTGGGGAGTGGGACATGACTGATACGACCATGCCGTCCGTCTGGCTCTCCCTGCCCGAGGGGTTCACGGACATCGACCTGGCCGAGGACCCGGGCGACCGGATGAGCCGGATCGTGGACGGGCTCGACGGGCTCACCGACGCCGGTCCGGAGCAGAAGCTCGGCATCGCCGTCTCCGCCGAGCTCGCCCTCCAGGCACAGCTGCGCGAGGGTGCGGTGCACGTCTCCAACTGCCTGGTGCAGACCGAGGAGGGCGAGATCGTCCAGGGCGTGTTCAGCCTGTACCTGCGCGAGCAGGAGCAGGGCGCCCCGGGCGGCTACCCCCAGCGCGTCGCCCGGGAGCTCGCGACCGCCTGGCCGGACGCCGACATCGAGGTCCTCGACTTCCCGCTCGGCCGGGCCGCCGTGACCGTCCGCGACCTGGCCGTGCCCGTCTCCGGGACGGCCTACGGCCTGCCGGGATCGGGCATCACCACCGTCCGCCAGCTGGAGGCCCTGTTCGCGCACCCGTGGAGCCCCCACGTGCTCGCCGTCGTCTTCTCCACCCAGCACCTGGACTACTGGGACGGCTGGTCGGTCCTGGTGGGCGCCGCCATCAGCGGGATCTCCTTCTACCCCCCGCTGAACGAGACGTCGAACGCCCTGCCGCCCGAGCGGCAGGACAACATCCGAAAGGCCTTCGGGTGACGATCACCCAGCCCGACCAGGGCACCACCCGGAGCGGGCCCCGCCGACTCGGCGGGGCCCTGGCCCTCATCGCCGTCACCACGGCGGTGCTCGTCGGCGTCATCGCGCTGGACGTCTACGTCAACTCGTTCCTCGCCGCGGTGGTGGGGCTCGCCTACCCGCTGATCGTGCTGTACGCGTTCGCCGTGCGCCGCGACGCCGACAGCAACCCCCGGTTCCAGAAGAACATGGTCGCCTGGGGCCTGGGCATCTCCGTCGTCGGCTTCGTCGCCTACCTGGCCGGTACCGAGGCCTGGGCGAACCTGATCCTGGGTTCGGGGCGGACCGTGCAGGCCGTGGTCGTCGACGAGAAGGTCACCGACGCGCTCCACGGCACCGGGCGGGCGTACAGCCTGGCCTCCACGGAGCTGAACGACGACGTGCCGGGCGGCCCGCTCACGGAGAGCTCCCCCCGGTTCAAGCGCGGCCAGGTGATCACCGTCCGGATGGACCCGGCCGGGCGGGTCGCCCCCAAGCTCCCCGGCGAGGCCGACTCCTCCGCCTACCTGCTGGCGTTCCTCGGCTGCAACGTCCTGATCGACGGCACCCTGCTCTGGTCGGTGCGCCGGCCGAAGGAGTCGTCCGCCTGAGCCGGCCGGTCGCCTGGGCCGGTCTGCGCACCACCGTGCGGCCGATCATGGACGAGGAGGTGTTCAACTACGCC
>NZ_JBSFJC010000222.1:0-8451 GCF_053597855.1 Kitasatospora sp. NPDC001225 | reverse complement strand
GTCCAACCGCCGTGTCCGTCACCGCCGTTGTTGAGGAAGGCGGTGGTGGGGCCGGTGGTGACGAGGTAGTCGGCATGGGCGTCACCGTTGATGTCGGCCAGCGCCACCGTGGCCTGGTCGGTGGTGAGCCCGGTCGCCGTCCGGCCGTAGTCGGTCCAGCCGCCGTGGCCGTCGCCGCCCTTGTTGAGGAAGGTGGTGATGGAGCCGTCCGGGTTGATGACGTTGTAGTCGGCCCGCCCGTCACCGTCGAGATCGGCGAAGCGGACCCGGCCGCGGTCGGTGGTGAGACCGCCGGCGACCTTGCCGTCGTCGATCCAGCCGCCGTGGCCGTCGCCGCCCCGGTTGAGGAAGGCGCCCACGGCGCCGTCCGGCTGGGTGATGAGGTAGTCGGCGCGGCCGTCGCCGTCGAAGTCGGCGAAGGTGACCTGGGAGGGGTCGGCGGTGAGCCCGCTCGCGACCTGGCCGAGGTCGTTCCAGCCACCGTGGCCGTCACCGCCCTTGTTCAGGAAGACCCGGACGGACCCGTCACCGTTGATCAGGATGTAGTCCGCGCGGCCGTCGCCGTCGAAGTCGGCGAAGCGGACCCGGCTGCGGTCGCTGGTCATCCCGGTCGTGACCTGCCCCAGGTCGCTCCAGCCGCCGTGGCCGTCACCGCCCTTGTTGAGGAGCACCCGGGCCGAGCCGTCGTCGTTGAGGACGATGTAGTCGGCGCGGCCGTCGCCGTCGAAGTCCGCCCAGCGCACCCGGCCCGCCCCGCCCGACTCCGTACCGGCGTGGTGCACCGGGGCCGGGGCGGCCAGGCCGTCCGTGAAGGCGCGGTCCAGGGCCTGGTCGAAGGTCTGCGCCAGCCGCTGGTAGCCCAGGTCGTCGGGGTGCAGGCCGTCGGCCATCTCGGCCGGGGTCAGCGCGGGCGCGGCGGTGTAGCGGACCTTGCGGCCCTGGGCCTGCTTCGCGAGGACGGCCTGGCTCAGGGCGCTGTTGTAGTCGGCCACCTGGGCGGTCAGGTTCGGTGTGGTCGGGATCAGGCCCATCACGAGGACGGTCACCCCCGGCCGGTCGGCCAGGATCCGGTCGATCAGCGCCGACGTCCGGTCCGCGGCGTGCGCCTTGTCGGTGCCCCGGTCCAGGTCGTTGATGCCGATGTGGAGCAGGACGACGTCCGGCTGGGCAGCGGCCAGCCATCCGTCGACTCCGGCCAGAAGGTCGTTGACCATGGACCCGCTGTGGCCCTCGTTGTCCGGGTCGAGCACCGCGCCGTTGCCGCGCGAGCCCACCAGGTCGACGGTGTAGCGGTTCTGCTGGGCCACCAGGTCGGCGAGCGGTCCGCGGTACCCGGCGTCGGTGGTGCTCCGGTACCCGGCGGTGATCGAGTCGCCGAGCGGCATCACCCGCAGGACCGGGGCGGGCGTCGGTGCGGCGGCGGACGCGGTGGGGGCCACGGCGGCGAGTGCGGCCACTGCGGTCACCGCGGCCATGGCGAGTGTGGTGGTGCGCTTCACGGGGTTCCTTCCCTGTTTCCGGTCGCGGTTCAGGCGCCGGCGGCGATCTGGCCGTAGTCGATCCAGCCGGGGTTGTTCCGGTCGTCTCCGCCGTTGTTGAGGAAGGCGGTGGTCGGACCGGTGGTCACGAGGTAGTCGGCACGGCCGTCGCCGTTGATGTCGGCGAGGTCGACGGTGTTCTGGTTGCTGGTCAGGCCCGTGGTGATCTTGGGACGGAGAGTCCAGCCGCCACCGGTGTCACCACCGTGGTTCACGTAGCTGGTGATGCTGCCGTCCGGGTTCACGATGTTGTAGTCCGCGCGCCCGTCACCATCGATGTCCGCCCACTTGATCCGCGACGTGTCGGCCGTGACACCGCCGGCCACCTTGCCCAGGTCGCTCCAGCTCCCGATACCGGTGTTGCGGAAGACACCCACCGCACCGTCCGGCTGGGTGATGACGTAATCCGTACGACCGTCACCGTCGAAGTCGGCGAAGGTCACCTGGGCCGGGTTGGTGGTGAGCCCCGTCGCGACCTGACCCAGGTCACTCCAACCACCGTGCCCGTCACCACCCTTGTTCAGGAACACCCGCACCGAACCGTCACCGTTGATCAGGATGTAGTCCGCGCGGCCGTCACCGTCGTAGTCCGCGAAACGCACCCGACTGCGGTCACTGGTCATCCCCGTCGTGACCTGACCCAGGTCACTCCAACCGCCGTGGCCGTCACCACCCTTGTTCAGGAACACCCGCGCCGAACCGTTGTCGTTCAGGATGACGTAGTCCGCGCGGCCGTCACCGTCGAAGTCCGCCCAGCGCACCCGACCCGCCCCACCCGACTCCGTACCGGCCGAGGACCCCCGGCCGCCGATCGGCGACACGTAGCCGCTGACGTGCTTCGACCCGTACATCCCGCCGGCGGTGATGGTGCCGCGGGTGACCTGGCTGTTGCCCTGGTTGCCGCCGATGGTGCCGACGGACCCGTCGGAGTTGACCGAGACGACCAGCGAGACGTGCTCCGCGTAGCCGGAGCTGTAGTTGAAGACGGCGGCGTCACCGACGCGGGGGGTCGAGTGCAGACCGGAGCCGTACTGTCCGAAGCTGCCGGCCCCGGAGGTCAGCCCCGAGACGTTGACGCCGTTCTGCGCCCAGACCCAGCGGGCGAAGTCGGCGCACCAGTTCTCGCCGCAGCTGGTGTAGTAGCCGCTGCCGCCGGCGCTGTTGGTGTCGCAGGCGCCGTGGCCCAGGTTGGCCTCGGCGGTGCCGACGATGTTCGACCCGACGCTGGCGACGGCGATCTGGGCTCCCGTCAGCATGAGGACGGGTGTGACCGCGGCGGTGGCGAAGGCCGCGGTGACCAGCGTGCGGAGGGAACGCTTGCGCATGGTGGGTTTCTCCTGTTTCGGGCATGGCGGGGACAGGCGTGGTGCGACGGTGAGGGGCGGTCCGCGGGTCGGGCGGTGGCGACGGGCACGGAGACCGTGCCGGCCCGCCGGAGACCGGGACCGGTGTTCAGTGGGCGCGGGGCGGGACGGCTGCCCTGCAGGAGCAGCGGTCGGGGGCGCCCGCGGCGGTGCCGGCTACTGCCAGATCATGTTCTCGTCGTGCACGTCGGCGGCCTCGACGCGGGAGACGGAGGCGGTGGTGTGCCCGGCGACGGACAGGGCGACGGCGGGCAGGGCGGCGGCGACGGCGAGGGTGACGACCGCGGCGGCCTTGGCGAGACAGGTGCGCAGCATGGTGGGGTCCTTCCACGGAGGTGGGGCGAGTGGGGGGCGGCCGGACCGTGCGTCCCGCGGTGACGCTTCGTCCTGGTGGCCTTGCCGGTCGGTGCTCCCGGCCGGCGATCACTACCTTGGCCGTGGGCCCGGGGCTGGCGGAAGGGATGTCAGGTGGACGGAAACGTCCCCTGCCGGTTCCGTCCAGCGGGGCCGGATCGGGACAGTTCCAGTTCGTAGAACGGGGAGACGAGCGGGGCGCCGGCCCGGGCCACGGACCAGCCGTGCAGCGGTGCGGCGGACGCCACGGCCCGCTCACAGAGCGCGGCGGCCCGGGACTCGGCGTCGGCGAGGCCGTCGGCGAGGAGGTACAGGCCGAGCACCGGGTCGGGGACGGCGTGCGGGTGGACGGCGACGTGCTCCAGCCGGTCCGCGGGGGTCGCCACGGACCGGACGAGGTCGGCGACCCCGTCGGGCAGGGGTGCCCCCTCCGGGGCGAGCAGCTGAACGTGGATCAGGTACATGCCTCCGACGTTCCCAGGCCGCGCGGACGGAGCACAGGGGGTCGCCCGGGACGCTTCGGGCCGTGGCCGGAACGGTCCACGGGATAACCCTGGTCCAGCTGCGGATCTTCGTGCGATGATCATGCGCGCATCGTTCACAGGACCGCTACCGGGGGGGTAGGAAATGCTGGCTGTTCTGGGCTTGGACACCGCTTCGGAAGCCGTGTACAGGGCCATGCTGGCCCGTCCCCAGGACGGTGTGCAGGGGCTCTGCGCAGCGGTCGGACTGACCGAGGCACAGGTGCGCTCGGCGCTGGACACCCTCAGCGAGCTCGCCCTGGTCCGGCCCTCGCACGAGCGGGACGGAGCGCTGCGCGCGGTCTCGCCGGACGTCGGCATGGAGATCCTGATGGCCCGCCAACAGGCCGAACTGGCGGTCCAGCAGCAGCGGATCGAGGCCTCCCGGGTCGCGGCAGCTCAGCTCATCGCCGACTTCTCGGACCTCCGTCCGGCCACCGCGCACGCCGGGGTCGAGCACCTGGTCGGCCTGGACGCGATCCGTGACCGGCTGGCGTCCCTCACCCGCGAGGTGAGGGACGAGGTGATGACCTTCGCCCCCGACGGCGCCCACACGCCGGAGAGCATCGAGGCGGCCCGTCCGCTCGACGAGGAGCTGCTCGGGCGCGGCGTGAAGATCCGTACCGTCTACCTGGAGAGCGCGGGCAACAGCGCTCCGACCGTCGCGTACACCGCGTGGCTCGCCGCGCGGGGCGGACAGGTGCGGGTCGTGCCGTCGCTGCCGACGCGGATGATCGTGGTCGACCGCGCCACCGCCGTCATCCCGGTGAACAGCGACGACACGGCGGCGGCGGCCGTGGTGCTGACCGGCCACGGCACGCTGACGGCCCTGTGTGCCCTGTTCGAGAACGTCTGGGACGCCGCGCGGCCCCTGGTGGGCCCCGCCGTCCGCGACTCCCGGGGCCTCAGCGGCCAGGAGTCGGCCGCCCTGCGGCTGCTCTCCGAGGGGCACACCGACGAGGCGATCGCCAAGCGGCTGGGCGTCTCGCCCCGGACGGCGCGGCGGATCGCCACCGAACTGATGGAACGGCTCGGCGCCCGCAGCCGGTTCGAGGCCGGTGTGCGCGCCGTCCAGCACGGCTGGCTCCCGGCCCGCGTCTGAGCGGCGCTCTTCCCGGAGTGCAGGAGCCCGCACCGACCGGTCAGTCCGGCACCACGTTCGACAGCGGCAGGCCCGCGAAGAAGGCCACCGCCTCCTCCCGCCAGTGCGGGCGCCAGCCCTCGGCCTCGGCGCGGGCCGCCTCGGCGCAGCGGCGCATGTCCGAGCGGAGCCTGCCGTCCACGCCCAGCCGCCGGGCCAGCTCGCGGACGTGCTCCACCATGTCGTCCGGGCAGTGCGGGTCGCCGAGCGCGGACTCCACCACGGCCCGCTGGGCCTCGTCCGCGGCGGCGAGCAGGGCGCTCACGGCGTAGCTGCGGCGTCCCGCGCGGAGGTCGGCGCCGGTGGACTTGCCGGTGGCGTCCTCGTCGCCGAACAGGTCGAGGTAGTCGTCGCGCAGCTGGCCGCCGATGCCGACCAGGGTCGCGTAGCGGCGCAGCCGTGCGTCGTGGGCGGCCAGGTCCGCGCCGGCGGCCAGCAGCCCCAGCCGCAGCGGGGCGAGCACCGAGTACCGGGTGGACTTGTACTCGCAGACGGTGTGCAGGAACTCCTCGTCCGGGAGCGACCGGAAATCGCGTTCGAGGTCGACGATCTGGCCGGTGACGGTCTCGGCGCCCGCGTTCAGCTGCACCTCCAGCATCGCCTGGCGCAGCTCGGCGGGGACGTCCGCCTCCAACAGGACCCGCATCGACAGGAAGGCGGCGAGGTCACCGGCCAGGACGGCCAGGCCGAGGGCGGTGCGGTCCGCCTCCGGGAACTCCCGGCGGTAGGCGTAGTAGGTGGAGGGGCCGCCGCGGCGTACGGGCGCGTCGTCGATGATGTCGTCGTGGACGAGCCCGTGCGTCTGGAGCAGTTCGATGCTCAGCGCGGCCTCCGCCAGGCCGGGCACCGGGTCGGTGGTCACCAGTCGGGCGGCCTCGTACAGCAGGGCGACCCGCAGGCGCTTGCCGCCGCGCAGTGAGAGGTCCCGCAGCAGTTCCAGGCAGCGCGGGGTGAAGCGGCTGAGCGGCGGCGTGTCGAGGCGCTCCGGCAGGGCGGCGAAGTAGGCCTCGAAGCGGAGGTCGAACCGGCGCCGGTGTCCGGCGGCTCGTTCGCGGGCGGCTGCCATGATCGTCTCGTTCACGGGGCCCACCCTCGCATCCGTACGGGCGCAGCCGCGCGGCCGGGGTCGGAGTCGGGGTCGGGGCGGGCCCGTGGGCGGACGCCCGTTGCCGGTGGCCTCCGCGCCTTGCCGGCGCATCCGCATCACCGCCTACCGGCGGTCACTTCAGCCGTCTTTCGGCCAACTGTGCGAAAGGTCTGGTCGCCGTCACGGCGCCTCCCTAGAGTGGCCGCAATCTTCCGCAAGTGACCCTTTCTTCACGCTGGTTCACCGGACCTTCACACCGGCGCACCGGCCCCGGGACGTTCAGCGCAGCCTGTTCCCACCATCGAGCCGTCGAGCCGGAAGGGCCGGGTCCATGACGCAGGCGTTCCAGTCCCCCGGCTTCGCCGCGCTCGCGGCCGACCGCGCGGTCGAGACCCGGCTCGTCGAGGAGCGCTGGCAGGCGGTCGCCTGGGACCTGGGGACGGGTCGGCGCCGGGTGGTCACCGACCGACCGGAAGGCGTCCACCTCAGCGAGATCGAGCCGGACGGCGAGGCCATCTGGTGGTTCGACGCCGACAGCGCCGGTGAGGGGCGGTGGTGGCGCGAGCCGTTCGCGGGCGGAACAGGCGGAGCGGGCGGAACAGGCGGAGCGGGCGGCGCGGCGCTGCACGGCGTGCCGCCCGGGCGGGCCTACGGCGTCGCCTTCGACCGGACGGGCGCGCTCGCGGCGGTGGCCGTCGGCGTCGACGGCGCCTCGCACTGCTATGTCGGACCGCCCGCGGGCGAGGCGCGGCTGGTCGGTTCGGCGCCGGGCTACCTGAGCCTGGCCGACCTGTCGCCGGACGGCCGGCTGCTCGCCCTCGGCGGGCGCCCCGACGGGGACGACTCGGTGGTCCTCTGGCCGACGGACATCCAGCCGGACGCCCAGCACGACACCCCGGTGGACGGTCCGCTGCGGCTCGCCGGGAACCGCCGACTGCGGCTCTGGCCGATCGAGTTCAACCCGCTCGCGGTGCACGAACCGGAGCTGCTCCTGGTGGCCGAGGAGGACGAGCGGTACACCGTCGCGACCTGGCGGGCGAGCACGGGCCTGCGAAGACACCCGGGGCTCTCCTTCGACTCGCAGATCTCGGCCGGCTGGTACCAGGGGCCGCGCGGGGTGCTGATCCAGCACGAGCGGGCCGGGCGGAGCCGGCTCCTCCTCGCCGAGCTCGACCCGCCGACGGGACAGGAGGCGACGCGCGTACAGACGCACGTACAGGCACACGTACAGTCGCGCGCACAGTCGCGCGTACAGGAGATCAGCACCCCCGGCGGCACCATCCACGACCTGTCCTGCGCCCCGGACGGCACCCTGCACTGTGTCTGGAGCCGGGAGTCGACCCCGCCCCGCCCGCTGGTCCTGCGCCCCGGCACGGAGGTGGCGCACCACCCCGCCCCGGACGGCGGCGACACCTCCCGCACCCGGCGCTGGACGCCCCGGCCGTACGGGCGGATCCACAGCTTCGTCAGCACCCCGGCCGGCCCCGGCCCGTGGCCGACCCTCTTCCTGGTCCACGGCGGGCCCGCCACCCACGACCGGGACTCCTACGACCCGCGGGTGAACGCCCTGGTCGACCGCGGCTACGCGGTGGTGCGCACCAACTACCGCGGCTCCACCGGCTACGGCGCCCGCTGGCAGCACGAGTACGGCCACCGGGTCGGGCTGGCGCAGATCGAGGACCTGGCCGCCGTCCGCGCGGAGCTGGTCGCCGACGGTACGGCGCTCGCGGACCGTACCGGCCTGTGCGGATTCTCCTGGGGCGGCTACCTGGCCCTGCTGGCGATGGGCGCGCAGCCGGAGCTGTGGTCGCTCGGCATGGCCGCGCAGCCGATCGCGGACTACCCCGCCACGTACCGCACCACCACCCCCGCACTGCGCGAGCTCGACCGGCAGCTCTTCGGCGGCACCCCGGACGAGGTGCCCGAACGCTACCGAGCCGCCGACCCGCGGACGTACGTGCACCAGGTCCGCTCGCCCGTCCTGCTGGTCGCCTCGCGGACCGACGAGCGGTGCCCGCCCGACCAGGTCGCCCGGTACGCCGCGGACCTGCGGCGGCTGGCGGTGCCGCACGAGCTGCTCTGGGTGGACGGCGGCCACTACAGCCGCCGGACCGCCGACCACCGATCGGTGCTGGCCGCGATGGTCCGGTTCGCCGAACACGCCTGGCCGCCACCGCTCCCCCGGCCACCCCGGGGCGACCGCCCCGGGGTTCCCGCCGAGTCGATGGAAGGAGGTGAACAGCCATGAAGCGACGCAGCATCCAGAACGACCCGATCAGCACCCCGGAGCGTGACCGGGGCGCCGTGGTGGTCCAGAACTTCGCGCTCGACATCACCAAGGCCGCGCCGGTCGCGCCTGCCCTGAAGGGGCAGCCGAAGCCGAAGCCGGAAGCGAAGAAGTGACCCCCCGTGGGGGGGGGGGGGGCGGCCGGGCGCCCCCCGCCCC
>NZ_JBSFJC010000221.1:0-8525 GCF_053597855.1 Kitasatospora sp. NPDC001225 | reverse complement strand
GGGCGACCCCGCTCTTGCCGGTCATCGGCCACAGGTCGGGGTCCCGGGTGAGCGTTCCCTCCGGGTAGCGCCCGGGCCGGGGGCGGCGAGCAGCGCGGCCCGGGCGGCGGCACAGCCGACGGGGTCGGAGGGGTCGACGGGGTCGGAGGGGCTGGTCTCGGTGGTCATGCGCGTGGGTCCCGTCCGTCGTGCTGGTTGAACCGTCCTGCTGGTGAACCGTCCTGCCCTCGGGTCGACCGTTCGGCCGTTCGGCCGCTCCGGAGAGGCCGGTACGGAAGCGCCGGTACGCCGCCGGGCGGACCCGCACCCTCCCGGGTGAACGGGCCCGCCGTCCGGCGTGGGGCGACCGGCCGTGGGGCGACCGGCCGCCGGGCTACAGGGCGTCCGGGCCGCGCTCGCCGGTGCGGACCCGTACGGCGGTGTCGACGGGCACGCTCCACACCTTGCCGTCGCCGATCTTCCCGGTCCGGGCGGCCTTCACCAGGACGTCGATCAGGTCCTCGGCGTCCTCGTCCTCGACCAGGACCTCGATCCTGACCTTCGGTACCAGGTCCACGGTGTACTCGGCCCCCCGGTACACCTCGGTGTGGCCGCGCTGGCGGCCGTAGCCACTGGCCTCGGTGACGGTGAGGCCGTGCACCCCGAAGGCCTGGAGGGCGGACTTCACCTCGTCCAGTCGGTACGGCTTGATCACGGCGGTGATGAGCTTCATCGGGCGTCGACCTCGGTCCTCTTCTCGGCGGGCTGCACGGCGGGCTGGGCGGCACCGGGTTCCGCGACGCCGGTCCGTTCGCCGGTCCGTTCGGTGGACCGTCCGGCGGACCGCTCGGCGGCGGACGTCGCGGCAGCGGCGGCCAGGCCCGGCAGGGCCCGGGCCAGCCCCGCCCCCACGGCGGTGAAATCGTAGGCGGACTCGGCGTGTTCGGCCTGGTCGATGCCGGCCGTCTCGACCTCGCCGGAGACCCGGAAGCCGACCAGCCGGTCGACCGCCTTGGCCAGCAGCCAGGACAGCACGAAGGAGTACGCCGCGACCACCGCCACGCCCATCGCCTGCTTGCCCAGCTGGCCGATCCCGCCCCCGTAGAACAGGCCCTTGACGCCCTGGCCGACCCCGCCGGTGGCGAACAGGCCGACCAGCAGCGAGCCGACCGCCCCGCCGACCGCGTGCACGCCCACCACGTCGAGCGAGTCGTCGAAGCCCCAGCGGTACTTGAGCGAGACGGCGGCGCAGCAGACCGCGCCCGCGACCAGTCCGATCGCCACCGCGCCGAGCGGGCTGACCGAGCCGCAGGCCGGGGTGATCGCGACCAGCCCGGCCACCGCGCCGGAGGCGGCGCCCAGCGTGGTGAAGGCTCCGTGCCTGAACCGCTCGTAGACCAGCCAGCCGACCAGCGCCGCGCCGGTGGCGACCTGGGTGTTCACCATGGCCATCGCGGCCACGCCGTTGGCGGCCAGCGCCGAGCCCGCGTTGAAGCCGAACCAGCCGAACCAGAGCAGCCCGGAGCCGAGCATCACCAGCGGCAGGCTGTGCGGGCGCATCGGGTCCTTCTTGAAGCCGATCCGCTTGCCCAGCACCAGGCAGAGCGCGAGGCCGGCGACGCCCGCGTTGATGTGCACGGCCGTCCCGCCGGCGAAGTCGATCACGCCGTTGCGGTCGCCCAGCCAGCCGCCGTGGCCGCCGTCGAAGAAGAACACCCAGTGCGCGACCGGGAAGTAGACGACCGTCACCCAGAGCGCGATGAACAGGCCCCAGGCGGCGAATCTGGCCCGGTCCGCGACGGCGCCGCTGATCAGCGCCGGGGTGATGACCGCGAACATCAGCTGGAACAGCGCGAAGGCGGTGACCGGGATGGAGCCGGTCAGCTCGTCGAGGCCGAGGCCGCGCATCCCGAGGTGGTCCAGGTTGCCGATCAGGCCGGCGAAGGAGTCGGACCCGAAGCTGAGCGAGTAGCCGTAGAGGACCCACAGCACGCTGACGATGCCGAGCGAGAGGAAGCTCATCGCCAGCATGTTCAGCGTGCTCTTGGCCCTGACCATGCCCCCGTAGAAGAAGGCGAGCCCTGGGGTCATCAGCATGACCAGGGCCGCACTGATGAGTACGAAGGCGGTGTCGCCCGCGCTGAAGCCGTCCGGCATCGGCGTCTCCTCTGCGTCCAGGCCGATCCGCACCCGGGGACCCGTCCCGTGGTGCCACCCGGGGTGTCGGCGTTGAGGAGGAGCGTGCCGAAGGCTGGTTTCGGCCGGTGCGGCCGGTTGTTTCACCGCGGTGACGCGTGCGACGCGCGGGTTACGGCTGCGTGAACCGCGGCCGCCGCGGCCCGGCCGGGCCGGACCATCGGCTGCCGGACATGCCACCGACCGTGACGGCGGCGGCCGCCACGGTCGGTGGAGCTCTTTCCTTCGGACGGCCCTGGCGGGCCTCCGGTCAGACCACCGAGACGAACTCCGGGATGTCCTGGACCACCCGCTCCTTGAGCCGGCTCACCGCGTCCACACCCTTGAACCGGGCCGACGCGGCCTCCGTGGTCTTGCGGACCCGGGAGTTCAGCCGCTCCGAGCGCACCTTGGTGGCGATGTCCACCGCCTGCTCGGCCATCACCACCGCCTGCTCGGCCTCCTTCTGCAGCAGGTGGACGCTGGCCATGCCGATCAGATTGAAGGCGTACGAGCGCACGTGGTCGGCGTCCTGACGGAACAGGTCGACCGCGGTCTCCATCACCGGCGCGGACAGCGAGGCGTACAGCTCGGCGTTGTCCGAGTGGTACGCGAGGTCGCGGAAGGAGTGGGCGTTCTCGGCGTTCAGCTCGGCGGGCGAGAAGAACTTCAGCCAGTCCGGGTCCTGGTCCCCGTCCCGGATGTCGGTGAAGGTGTCCTCGGCCAGCCGGATCGCCCGGGCGCAGCGGTTGACCTCGCCGATGGTGGCGTAGGCGCGCGCCTCCATCGCGTACAGCAGGGACTGCTGGCGCGGGGTGGCGGCGTCGCGGCTGCCGTACTGGGCCAGGTGGATGAGTTCCAGGGCGTCCTCGCCCCGGTTGAGGTGGATCATCTGGCGGCTCATGTCGGTGAGGATCAGCGCGCCGAACGGGCGGTCGCCGGCCTCCTTGGCCGCGTGCAGGGCGAGCACGTAGTACTTCTGCGCGCTCGGGTGCATCCCGACGTCGTACGACATCCACCCGGCCAGGTGGGCGAGTTCGGCGGTGAGCCGGAACAGCCGCTTGGTGGTGTCCTCGCTGTACGTCTCCTGGAGCAGGTCGGTGACCTCGTGCAGCTGGCCGACGACGGCCTTGCGGCGCAGCCCGCCGCCGTTCTGGGCGTCCCACTGCCGGAACATGACCGTGGTCTGCTCCAGCAGTTCGAGCTCGGGTTCGGAGAGCCGGCCGGTGAAGGCCTCGCCGCCGTTGGCCGCGGTGAGGATCGGGGTGGGGACGCCGCTCGGGCCGGGGGCGAGCCAGCGCTGCATCGGCTCGATCAGCGCGGCGCCCGCAGTCAGCGCGAGTGAGGTGCCGAGGAAGCCCCGGCGGTTGAGCATGAGGTCGCTGCGGGAGTAGTCGCTGATCAGCTGGACGGTCTGCTGACCGCTCCACGGCAGGTCGACGCCGCCGCCCACGGTGGAGACCGGGATCGCGGCGCGCAGGCCGAGGTCCTCGATGGAGACCACCGAGCCGAACCGCTCGGAGAAGAGTTCCGACATGATCTTGGGGATCGGCTCGCGGGGCTGCTCGCCGTCGAGCCAGCGGCGCACCCGGGAGGTGTCGGTGGACACGTGGTGGGCGCCGATCTGCCGGGCCTTGCGGTTGACCTGGCGGGCCAACTCGCCCTTGGACCAGCCACTGCGGGCGAACCACGTGGTCAGCTTCTCATTCGGTTGCTTCTCTGCCATGGGTAACGTCCCCATCCCGCCCGGCCCCTACCGGGGCCCCCGATCGTGACCGCCCGACGGTTGCGGGCTCTTGCCAGACGTGCCGTGCCTGAGGTGCCGCGGCGCCGCCGTACCGCAGCGCCCTCGCACTGGTGTGCCATCGTTGCGGACGATCCGTCAGATTCCCAACTCCCGTTGCCCGACGGCCCGGGACAGACTCCTCGACGACATCCGCACGCTGAACGTAATGCCCCGTGAGGGGCCCGTGGGAGCGCCCCTGGCGAAACGCCACCTTTCGCCACCCCCAGGAGTGAACCGAAGCCCGGGGGCACACGCTTCACTTAGGGAGTCCCGACGGCCCGGCATATGCGGGCCGCCAAGTCCCCCGGCCCATCCCGGAGGACCCGGCGGAACCCGCAACCCACCGCAGCCACAGGCGAGTTCACCGTCCACTCGGGACGGCGACAGCCCCACGAACACGACGATCCGGCATCGGCGCCGCCCCCACAAGGCGGCGCCCGAGGCGCACCGTCGGAACAGGCGCACACCACGCGCTGCGCGCCGCCACCGCACTACGCACCACACGGCTGACAATCGACACACAGTCACCGTCCCGTAACCATCGGCAACAAGAACCTGTTGGGGGAGGCATGGACAACCTGTTCGGCGAACTTCGACTGGGGCACCTGCGGCTGGCACCGCTGGGCGCGCGCCGCCGCACCAAGGTCACCGCGTCCCAGGCCGCCGCGGAGTACACCGGCCGCTGGGGCTGGGCGGTCGTCACCGGCGATCCGGAGACCGGCACCCCGGTCGCCGGCGCCACCGCCCCGCCCCGCTGTCCCTGCGGCTCCCCCCGCTGCGCCGCGCCCGGCCTGCACCCCGTGCGGGGCGGCGGCCGGGCCCGCGCCGCCCGCACCGAGGGCGCGGTGCTGTTCCCCACCGGCCGCGCCTTCGACGTCCTGGACGTCCCCGAGCAGGCCGGCCTCCAGGCCCTGGTCCGGCTGGAGCGGATGGGCACCCAGGTGGGCCCGGTGCTCGCGCCCCCCACCGGCCGGCTCCAGTTCCTGGTCGCCGCAGGCACCGCCCGGCGCCTGCCCGACCTGCTGTACCGGATGGGCTGGGACGACGCCGCGCTCGACCTGGTCTGCCACGGCGAGGGCGGCCACGTCGCCGCCCCGCCCACCGTCCTCGGCGGCCTCGGCCCGGTCCGCTGGCTGCGCCGCCCCACCCGCGACAACGCGGGCTGCCCGCCGGAGGCCCGGCTGCTGCTCGGCACCCTCGCCTACGCCTGCCACCGCGGCCGCGAGCGCACCGCCGAGCCGGCCTGGATGGCCTCCTGACCGCCCCGTCCCGGCACGCGGAAGGGCCCGCCCCCTGGAGGGGGCGGGCCCTTCGTGCGCTTCCCTGATCGAACGCTTCGCGGAGGCTGTCAGTCGCCGATCAGCGCGTCCACGAACGCCCCCGGCTCGAACGGGGCCAGGTCGTCCGCGCCCTCGCCCAGGCCGATCAGCTTGACCGGCACGCCCAGCTCGCGCTGGACCGCGACCACGATGCCGCCCTTGGCGGTGCCGTCCAGCTTGGTCAGCACGATGCCGGTGATGTCGACCACCTCGGCGAACACCCGGGCCTGGATCAGGCCGTTCTGGCCGGTGGTGGCGTCCAGCACCAGCAGCACCTCGTCCACCGGGCCGTGCTTCTCGACGACCCGCTTGACCTTGCCCAGCTCGTCCATCAGGCCGGTCTTGGTGTGCAGGCGGCCGGCGGTGTCGATCAGCACGGTGTCCGCGCCCTCGGCGATGCCCTCCTTGACCGCGTCGAAGGCGATCGAGGCCGGGTCCCCGCCCTCCGGGCCGCGCACGGTGCGCGCGCCCACCCGCTCGCCCCAGGTCTGGAGCTGGTCGGCGGCGGCGGCGCGGAAGGTGTCGGCGGCGCCGAGCACCACCGTACGGCCGTCGGCGACCAGGACGCGGGCCAGCTTGCCGGTCGTGGTGGTCTTGCCGACGCCGTTGACGCCGACCACCAGGACCACCGCCGGGCCCTCCTCGTGCTTGGTGGAGCGCACGGCACGGTCGGAGTCCTTGCCGACCAGCTCGACCAGCTCCTCGCGCAGCAGCGCGCGCAGCTCGTCGGGGGTGCGGGTGCCGAGCACCTTCACCCGGGTGCGCAGCCGCTCGACCAGCTCCTGGGTGGGGGCGACGCCGACGTCCGCGGTGAGCAGCGTCTCCTCGATCTCCTCCCAGGTGTCCTCGTCCAGGTGCTCGCGGGAGAGCAGCGAGAGCAGGCCCTTGCCGAGCGAGTTCTGCGAGCGGGAGAGCCGCGAGCGCAGCCGGACCAGCCGGCCGGCGGTGGGCTCGGGGACCTCGATGGCCGGGGCCGCCTCAGCGGCCTCGACGACCTCGACCTCGGTGGCCTCGGCCTCGGCGGGCGCCTCGGCCTCCGGGAGTTGCACCTCCTCGACGGTGCGGCGGGGCGCCTCGGTCGGCGGCGCGGCCTCCTCGCCGACCTGGGGCTCCTGCGGGGTGGGCTTCGGCGCCGTGATGACCGGCGCCTGCGACTTCGGGGGCAGCTGCTGGCGTCGTCTGCCGGAAACGACGAGGCCGGCGATCGCGCCGATGGCGACCACGGCGATGACTACGGCAAGGATCACGTATTCCATATCCGCTCCAGTATCCGCGACCGGAGCCCGGATGGACCGCAGCCGCCCTACACCGATGCGGTTCGTACGGCCCGCGGCCGGCGCTCCCGGTGCTCCTCGCGCAGCCGCTGGCTGATCACCTGCGAGATGCCGTCGCCCTTCATGGTCACGCCGTAGAGGGCGTCGGCCGACTCCATGGTGAGCTTCTGGTGGGTGATCACGATCAGCTGGGAGCTCTCCCGCAGCTCCTCCATGATCCCGATCAGCCGGCGCAGGTTGGTCTCGTCCAGCGCCGCCTCCACCTCGTCCATCACGTAGAACGGGCTGGGCCGGGCCTTGAAGATCGCGACCAGCAGCGCCACCGCGGTCAGCGAGCGCTCGCCGCCGGACAGCAGCGACAGCCGCTTGACCTTCTTGCCCGGCGGCCGGGCCTCGACCTCGACCCCGGTGGCGAGCATGTTCTCCGGGTCGGTCAGCACCAGCCGGCCCTCCCCGCCCGGGAAGAGCCGGGCGAAGACGCCCTCGAACTGGGCGGCGGTGTCGTGGTACGCCGAGGTGAACAGCTGCTCGACCCGCTGGTCCACCTCCCGGACGATGTCCAGCAGGTCGCGCCGGCTGCGCTTGAGGTCGTCCAGCTGCTCGCCGAGGAACCGGTGGCGCTCCTCCAGCGCGGCGAACTCCTCCAACGCCAGCGGGTTGACCTTGCCGAGCTGCTGGTACGCCTTCTCGGCCGCCCGCAGCCGCTTCTCCTGCTCGGCCCGGACGTACGGGTACGGCTCGCCCGGTTCCGTCCCCTCCTCGGGCGCGGACGGCGGGACGGGCTGGTCCGGCCCGTACGAGGCGAGCAGCTCGCCGCCGTCGATGCCGAACTCCTCCAGCGCGCGGGCCTCCAGCTGCTCGATCCGCAGCCGCTTCTCGGCCCGCAGCACCTCGTCCCGGTGCCCGGCGTCGACCAGCTTGTCCAGCTCCTCCTTGAGCCCGCGGCCGTGCTCCCGGTGCTCGCGCAGCTCGTGCTCGCGCTCGGCCCGCGCCTGTTCGACGGCCGCCCGCCCGGCGTCCGCGCGGGCCAGCGACACCTCCAGGCAGGCCAGCAGCTGCCGGGCGCCCGCCGCGACGGCGTTCGCCACCGAGGCGTCGCGCTCGGCGCGCCGGCGGCGCTCGGCGGCCCGGGCGCGCGCCTCGCGCTCGGCGCGGGCGGCCCGGTCCAGCTGGTCGGCCCGGCCGGCCAGGGCGCGGACCCGCTCCTCGTGGGTGCGCACCGCGAGCCGGGCCTCCAGCTCGGCCTGCCGGGCGTCGCTCGCGGCCCCGGCCAGCCGCTGCTGTTCGGCGGCGTCCGGCTCGTCCTCCCCGGCCCGGGCCGACTCCTCGGCGGCGGCCAGGCGCCGCGCCAGCTCCTCGGCGCCGTCGAGCAGTTCGGCCACCCCCTGCTCGGCGCGGGCGGCGGCGTCCGACAGCCGACCGGCCTCGCCGGCGGCGGCGCGGGCCTGCCCGCCGAGCCGGCCGAGCGCCCCGGCGACCTGGGCCCGCTCCTTCTCCTCCTGCCGTCTCCGCTCGGCGAGTTGCTCCACTTCGGCGGCCGACTCCCGTCGCTGCTCGGCGAGTCGGGCCAGCCGCCCGGCCGATTCGGCGCAGCGGACGGTGAGTTCGCCGATCGCCCGGGCCGCCTCGTCCACCGCGGCCTGGGTCTCCAGCAGGCTCGGCGCGCCGCCGGAGCCGCCCTGGGCGAAGCCGGCGCCGAGCCGGTCCCCGTCGGCGGTGACGGCGCACAGCGCGGGGTGCCCGGCGACCAGCCGCAGCGCCCGGTCGAGGTCCGCGACCACCGCCACCCCGGCCAGCAGCCGCCGGACGGCGCCGAGCAACTCGGCCGGGCCGTCGACCAGTTCGGCCGCCCAGCGGGCCCCGTCCGGCAGCTCCCCCGCCGGCTCGGCCGCCTCGGCGGAGCCGGCGGTACCGGCGATCAGCAGCGCGGCCCGGCCGGCGTCCTCGGCCCGCAGCAGCCGCAGGGCCCCGGCGGCGGTGGACGGCGAGTCG
>NZ_JBSFJC010000220.1:0-8670 GCF_053597855.1 Kitasatospora sp. NPDC001225 | reverse complement strand
GGGAGGGGCGGGTGGGTGGGGGTGGTGGAGGGGGCCCTGGTGCGGGGGTGGGGGAGGTGGCCTTGGTGCGGGGGGTGGGGGAGGCCGGGGTGTGGGGGCTCCGGGGTGGGCGGGGTGCGGAGTGGGGGGCTCCGGGGTAGGGCTTCGGTATGGGCTTTGAAGAGATGTTCGTGCCGGGGACCGGGGCTGGGCGGGACGGGGTGCGGGCGGTGCTGGGCGCGCCCGGGGATGCCGTGATCGGGTTGGACTTCGACGGGACGCTGGCGCCGATCGTGGCGGATCCGGGGCGGGCGCGGGCGCATCCGGGGGTGGTGGGGGTGTTGCGGCGGCTGGCGTCGGTGGTGGGGGGCGTCGTGGTGGTGACGGGGCGGCCGGCCGGGGTGGCGGTGGAGTACGGGGGGTTCGCGGACCTGCCGGGGGTGGTGGTGCTGGGGCACTACGGGGCCGAGCGGTGGGAGGGCGGGGAGCTCTCGGCGCCGGAGGTGCATCCGGGGGTGGCGCGGGTGCGGGCGGTGCTGCCGGGGGTGCTGGAGCGGGTGGGGGCGCCCGAGGGGACGTGGGTGGAGGACAAGGGGCGGTCGGTGGCCGTGCACACCCGGCGGACGGCGGCGCCGGAGGAGGCGTTGGAGCTGCTGCGGGCGCCGGTGGGGGAGCTGGCGGCCGGGTACGGGCTGGTGGTGGAGCCCGGGCGGCTGGTGCTGGAGCTGCGGCCGCCGGGGGTGGACAAGGGGGCGGCGCTGACCGGGTTCCTGCGCGAGCGGGGGGCGCGGTCGGTGCTCTACGCGGGGGACGACCTGGGGGACGTGGCGGCCTTCGCCGCGGTGGAGGAGCTGCGCGGCGAGGGCGTGGCCGGGGTGCTGGTCTGCGCCGGCGCGGTGGGGGACGCGCCGGTGCGGGAGCTGGCCGACCGGGCGGACCTGGTGGTCGCCGGGCCGGAGGGCGTGGTGGAGCTGTTGGGGGCCTTGGCGGACGCGCTCACAGCGCGTTGAGCTGGTCCAGGAACCACTGCTGCGGGGGGAGCGCGGTGGCCGCCGCCGCCAGGCGCTTGGTGCGGTCGGCGCGCTCCTCCGGGCTCATGGTGAGGCCGGCGTGGAGGGCCTCGGCGGTGGCGATGACGTCGTAGGGGTTGACGGTGAGGGCGTCGTCCTTGAGTTCGGCGTGGGCGCCGGCCTCGCGGGAGAGGACGAGGGCGCAGCCGTGGTCGGAGACCACCGGGACCTCCTTGGCGACTAGGTTCATGCCGTCGCGGATGGGGTTGACCAGGGCGACGTCGGCCAGCCGGTAGGCGGCGAGGGAGCGCGGGAAGTCGTCGTCGACGTGGAGGATCAGGGGCTGCCAGGCGGGGGTGGCGAACTCGGCGTCGATCTCCTCGGCGAGCCGCTGGACGGCGGCCGTGTAGGCGCGGTACTCGGCGAGGTCGGTGCGGGACGGGTAGGCGAAGGCGATGTGCACCACCCGGTCGTGCCACTCGGGGCGGGTGCGGAGCAGGTGCCGGTAGGCCTGGAGGCCGCGGACGATGTTCTTGCTCAGCTCGGTGCGGTCGACCCGGACGATGGTGCGGCGGTCGCCGACGGCCGAGCGGAGGGCGGCGAGGCGTTCGTCGACGTCGGGGCGGTGGGCGCGCTCGCGCAGGAAGTCGGCGTCGGCGCCGAGGGCGTGGACGCCGAGGCGCGTGGTGCGGCCGTCGACGGTGACGGTGAGCGCGTCGTGGTCGACGGTCGCGCCGAGGAGGTCCTCGCAGCAGGCGGCGAAGGCGCGGGCCCAGCGCTGGGTCAGGAAGCCGGCCCGGTCGGCGCCGAGGATGCCGGTGAGGACGGCCCGGGCGACGTCGTCGGGCAGCATCCGGTAGTACTCGGGCGGGGCCCAGGGGGTGTGCGAGAAGTGGCCGATCCGCAGGTCGGGGCGGGCTTCGCGGAGCAGGGCCGGGACCAGGGAGAGGTGGTAGTCCTGGACGAGGACGGCGGCGTTCGGGGCGGCCTCGGCGGCGAGGGCTTCGGCGAAGGCCTCGTTGTAGGCCCGGTAGGCGGCCCATTCGGTGCGGAAGGCGGCGTCGAAGGAGGGCGCGGTGGGGGTCGCGTAGAGCAGGTGGTGGACGAACCAGAGGGTGGAGTTGGCGACGCCGTTGTAGGCGCGGGCGAAGGTCAGCGGGTCGATGTCCAGCATCCGTACGGCCTGGCCGCCGACCTCGTGGCCGGCCAGGTCGAGGCGGCCGTGGGGTGCCTCGGCGGCGGCCCTGCGGTCGGAGTCGTCGAGGGCGGCGCAGACCCAGACGGCGTTCGGGTCGTCGATGGCGGAGAGGCCGGAGACCAGGCCGCCGCCGCCGCGGCGCAGGGTCAGCGTGCCGTCGTCGGCGGTGCTGAAGGACACCGGTCCCCGGTTGGACGCCACCAGGACGGGGGCGGTGCCGGTCACGCTCGAACGGTTGGTCGTGAGATCGCCCATGGTTGGCATGTTGCCGTGGGGTCGGCGTGGCAAACCCGTGCGGCCCGTCGAAGAGAGGCCCTAATGGCGGGCGGCGTACTCGGGGAGGGTGTGGATCGGGGGGCGTTCGAGGGCGGTCACCGGGTGGGTGTGGGCGGTGAAGGCGCGGGTTTCCGGGTCGCGGGTGAACTGGGTGAGGTGGGGGTGGACGAGGTCGGCGGAGGCCTTGAGGCGGTGGGTGCGGTCGAGGCGTTCCAGGGCGGTCCGGTAGATGGTGGCGGCCATCCGGCCGAGGGCCTGGCCGTCCTGGTGGCGGTGGTGCCGGACGCCGACGTCCACCTGGGCGAGGGCGTCCAGGCCGGCCAGCTCCAGGGCGTCGACCAGCAGGCCGAGTTCGACGCCGTAGCCGGTGGGGAAGGGCAGCCGTTCGAGCAGTGAGCGGCGGGCCGCGTACTCGCCGCCGAGCGGCTGGACGAAACCGGCGAGTTCCGGCCAGTGGAGGTTGAGCAGGGGGCGGGCGACGAGTTCGGTGACCCGGCCGCCGCCGGCGGGCAGGACGGCGCCCTCCGACTCCAGCGGGCGGTCGTACATGGCCTTGACCAGCTGGATGGACTCGTCGGTGAGCAGCGGGCCGACGATGCCGGAGACGAAGGCCGGGTCGAACTCGCGCAGGTCGGCGTCGACGAAGCAGACGATGTCGCCGTGGGTGACCAGCAGCGAGCGCCAGAGCACCTCGCCCTTGCCGGGGACGGCGGGCAGCCGGGGCAGGACGGCGTCGCGGTGCTCGACCCGGGCGCCGGCCTCGGCGGCGACGGCGGCGGTGGCGTCGGTGGAGCCGGAGTCGACGACGACGAGTTCGTCGACGAGCGGGAGGCGTTCCATCAGTTCGCGGCGGATGGTGCGGACGATGTCGCCGACGGTGGCCTCCTCGTCCAGGGCGGGGAGGACCACGCTGACCGTGCGGCCGGTGCGCTCCTTGGCGTCGAGCAGGGTGCGGACCGGCCGGTCGGCCGCGCTCCAGGAGCGGCGGCGCAGCCAGGACGCCGCCTGCGGGAGGAGCGCGGGAGTCGGTTCGGCGGGCACGGAGATCTCCTCGGCGAGGTCGGTGGGACGGGTCATCTCGCTTGGCGGACGGTCCCGTTCAGGTTTGACGCCTTCGGATACAGTCTTCGTACAGCGGTCGGACCTTTGCACGCCGGGGTCTCCGTTGAGCACCACCACAATTTCACAAGCTCATCCAGAGGGACTGAGGGAACGGCCCGTTGACGTCCCGGCAACCTTCTCGCGCGGCTGTCTGTCGACAGGCCCCGGCGGGACAGGTGCCAATTCCGTCCCGTGTCGCGACCGCGCCACGGGGAAGATGAGGAGAGAGGCCTCGCCATCATGGCTATCGACACTGCCGCACCCGTTTCCGTCGACCTCGGCCCGGCCGCCGCGCTGTCCTGTCGCGAGTGCGGCACCCGCTTCCCGCTCGGCCCCAGCTTCGCGTGCCTGGAGTGCTTCGGCCCGCTGGAGATCGCCTACGAGTTCGGCAGCGAGGGCGCCGAGGAGCTGCGCAAGCGGATCGAGGCCGGTCCGGCCTCCATCTGGCGGTACGCGCCGCTGCTGCCGGTGCCGGCCGACGTGGCGTCCAAGCCGAACCTGAACCCGGGGTGGACCCCGCTGGTGAAGGCGGACAACCTGGGCCGGGAGCTCGGTTTCACCGCCCAGCTGCACGTCAAGGACGACTCCGGGAACCCGACGCACTCGTTCAAGGACCGGGTGGTCGCGTGTGCGATCGAGGCGGCCCGGGCGTTCGGCTACACCACGCTGTCCTGCTCCTCCACCGGCAACCTGGCCGGCGCGGTGGGTGCGGCGGCGGCCCGGGCCGGGTTCCGGTCCTGCGTGTTCATCCCGCACGACCTGGAGCAGGGCAAGGTCGTCATGGCCGGGGTGTACGGCGGCGAGCTGGTCGGCATCGAGGGCAACTACGACGACGTGAACCGCTTCTGCTCGGAGCTGATCGGCGACCCGGCCGGCGAGGGCTGGGGCTTCGTCAACGTGAACCTGCGGCCGTACTACGGCGAGGGCTCCAAGACGCTGGCGTACGAGATCTGCGAGCAGCTCGGCTGGCGGCTGCCGGAGCAGATCGTGATCCCGATCGCCTCGGGCTCGCAGCTGACGAAGATCGACAAGGGGCTCCAGGAGCTGATCAGGCTCGGCCTGGTCGAGGACCGGCCGTACAAGGTCTTCGGCGCCCAGGCGGAGGGCTGCTCGCCGGTGTCGGCCGCGTTCAAGGCCGGCCGGGACGTGATCAAGCCGGTGAAGCCGGACACCATCGCCAAGTCGCTGGCGATCGGCAACCCGGCCGACGGCCCGTACGTGCTGGACATCGCCCGCCGTACCGGTGGCGTGGTGGAGGACGTCACGGACGCCGAGGTCGTGGCGGCGATCCGGCTGCTGGCGCGGACCGAGGGGATCTTCGCCGAGACCGCGGGCGGGGTGACCGTCGGCGTGCTGAAGAAGCTGGTCGAGACCGGGCAGCTGGACCCGGCCAAGGAGACCGTCGCGATCAACACCGGCGACGGGCTGAAGACCCTGGACGCCGTCTCCGATTCCGGGATGACCGCCGTCATCCGCCCGACGCTGGACTCGTTCCGCGCCGCCGGCCTCGTGTCCGCCTGAACCACCCGATAGGCCCCGCCCCCGCTAGGAGAGTCATGAGCGCCACCGTCCGCATCCCCACCATCCTGCGCACCTACACCGACGGCGCCGCCGAGGTGACCGCCGAGGGTGCCACCCTGGCCGAGGTCGTCGCCGACCTGGAGAAGAACCACGCGGGCATCGCGGCCCGCATCCTGGACGACACCGGCAAGCTGCGCCGCTTCGTGAACGTCTACGTGAACGACGACGACGTGCGCTTCGCCGAGGGTCTGGCGACCGAGATCAAGGACGGCGCCAGCGTCTCGATCATCCCGGCGGTGGCCGGCGGCTGCTGAGCCGACAAAGCAGAACCCGCGGTCGCCCGCGCGTACGGAAATCCGTTCTCCGTATGCGCGGGCGACCGCTCGCATTCCGGCGGGAATATTTCCGGGTCGAGTCGGAGTAGAGTGTGGCTCGGCTGGGAACAGGGTTTCCCTTTCGGCCCCCGCAGCGCTCGGCCCGGGGGCGTCCGGCCGCCGGGGGCGGACCGTGAAACATGTCAGGCAGATGTCAGAATTCGCGCGGGCATTTGAGTAATTCGTCCGCTATGTCCGGCGTGGAATGCCGAGATTATTCCGATTCGATCCGTCCTGTCCCTTGACGCCTTGGCGGAATTACCGGCGGTTGGCCCTGTTGCAGAGGGCGTCGATCCGGATACATTCAGCGGCGGTCGACGCAATCACCCGCTCACCGGAGGCCGCCCGGCGTTCCGCGCGGATGGTTGCGGCGTGCACGGCTGCGCCCAGGGGGGGTTCCCCGGGCCGGCCTTCAACCAACCCGGGCCCGCGACCTGCGGGCACGTGAAGGGCCAGCACAGCACTAGGGGAGTTCGGAATGGCTCAGGGCACCGTCAAGTGGTTCAACGCGGAGAAGGGCTACGGCTTCATCGCGGTCGACGGTGGTGCGGACGTCTTCGTCCACTACAGCGCGATCCAGATGGACGGCTACCGCACCCTCGAGGAGGGCCAGCGGGTCGAGTTCGAGATCTCCCAGGGACAGAAGGGCCCGCAGGCGGACATGGTCCGCGCGGCGGTCTGACCCCTTCCGACTCCAGGAGCTCGGCGCGGCCCTACGGCTGGTGACCACTCGCTTCTCGACGGGCCCGTGCGACGCGTGTCGTACGGGCCCGTCGGCGTTCCCCGACGCGGCTCCGCCGGGGCTCGGGCGGGGCTCCGGCGACGGCTCGCGGATCGTCGATTGGGCTTGCACTCGACCACCCGGAGTGCTAATCATTGGCGTTAGCACTCACAGCGTGAGAGTGACAGCGGACCGGGTCGGTGAGGCCCCCGGGAGCGGTAGGGGAATGGACCCCCGCACACCAGGGCCGTCCGTCGCGGGCACCCCTTGGTCCGAGCAGTCGACCGTGTCCCGGAGGACCACTTCAGATGGCCAAGATCATCGCCTTTGATGAGGAAGCTCGCCGCGGCCTTGAGCGTGGCATGAACCAGCTCGCCGACGCCGTGAAGGTCACGCTCGGCCCCAAGGGCCGCAACGTCGTGCTGGAGAAGAAGTGGGGCGCCCCCACGATCACCAACGACGGTGTCTCCATCGCCAAGGAGATCGAGCTCGAGGACCCGTACGAGAAGATCGGTGCGGAGCTCGTCAAGGAGGTCGCCAAGAAGACGGACGACGTCGCGGGTGACGGCACCACCACCGCCACCGTGCTCGCCCAGGCCCTGGTTCGCGAGGGTCTGCGCAACGTCGCCGCCGGCGCCAACCCGATGGCCCTGAAGCGCGGCATCGAGAAGGCCGTCGCGGCCGTCTCCGACCAGCTGCTGGCCCAGGCCAAGGACGTGGAGACCAAGGAGCAGATCGCCTCCACCGCCTCCATCTCCGCCGCCGACACCCAGATCGGCGAGCTCATCGCCGAGGCCATGGACAAGGTCGGCAAGGAAGGCGTCATCACCGTCGAGGAGAGCAACACCTTCGGTCTGGAGCTCGAGCTCACCGAGGGCATGCGCTTCGACAAGGGCTACATCTCCGCCTACTTCGCCACCGACCTGGAGCGGATGGAGGCGACGTTCGAGGACCCGTACATCCTCATCGCCAACTCCAAGATCGGCTCGGTCAAGGACCTGCTCCCGCTGCTGGAGAAGGTCATGCAGAGCGGCAAGCCGCTGGTCATCATCGCTGAGGACGTCGAGGGCGAGGCCCTGTCGACCCTGGTCGTGAACAAGATCCGTGGCACCTTCAAGTCCGTCGCCGTCAAGGCCCCGGGCTTCGGTGACCGCCGCAAGGCCATGCTCGGCGACATCGCCATCCTCACCGGTGGCACCGTGATCTCCGAGGAGGTCGGCCTCAAGCTGGAGAACGCCGGCATCGACCTGCTGGGCACCGCCCGCAAGGTGGTCATCACCAAGGACGAGACCACCATCGTCGACGGTGGCGGCGACAGCGAGCAGGTCGCGGGCCGCGTGAACCAGATCCGCGCCGAGATCGAGAACAGCGACTCGGACTACGACCGCGAGAAGCTCCAGGAGCGCCTCGCCAAGCTGGCCGGCGGCGTGGCCGTCATCAAGGCCGGCGCGGCCACCGAGGTGGAGCTCAAGGAGCGCAAGCACCGCATCGAGGACGCCGTCCGCAACGCCAAGGCCGCCGTCGAGGAGGGCATCGTCGCCGGTGGTGGCGTCGCCCTGCTGCAGGCCGGTGTCGCCTTCGACAAGCTGGAGCTGGAGGGCGACGAGGCCACCGGTGCCAACATCGTCAAGGTCGCGCTGGAGGCCCCGATCAAGCAGATCGCGACCAACGCCGGCCTGGAGGGTGGCGTCGTGGTGGAGAAGGTGCGCAACCTCCCCGCCGGTCACGGCCTGAACGCGGCCACCAACACCTACGTCGACCTGATCGCCGAGGGCATCATCGACCCGGCCAAGGTGACCCGCTCCGCGCTGCAGAACGCCGCCTCCATCGCGGCGCTGTTCCTGACCACCGAGGCCGTCATCGCCGACAAGCCGGAGAAGGCCGCCGCGGCCGCCGGCGGCGGCATGCCGGGCGGTGACATGGACTTCTGATCCTGATCGCTCCGATCGGATCGGCTGGTTCCTCGTCCGTGTGGGCGGCTCCCTTCGGGGGGCCGCCCACACGGCGTTTCGGCGTTCGGGCCGGTGGACGGAGAATGGACGGATGGCTTCCGACGACATCGAGACCGCCCTGCACAACGCGCGGGCACTGATCCTGGCCGACCTCACCGCGCGGGACGTGGCGGACGCCGCCGTCGTCTCGCTGGTGGAGCAGGCCGTGACGCACCGCCGCTGGTGGCTGGAGCAGTGGCCGGACGGCACCGAGTACGTGCTCGGGCTGGTCGCCCAGGACGTCCAGGACGCGCTGCTGGAGGCGTACGGGCGCTGGCCGCTGTGCACCGGGTGCGCGGCCGACGGGGACCCGCACGCGCTGAGCGTGGAGCCCGAGCTGGGGCCGGAGCCGCACTGGGTGTGCGGCAAGCAGGGCGCGGTGGTGGCGCCGGTGGGGAAGCTCGCCTAGGGCCTGTCTTCAAACTCGCGTCTGCGGGGCGACGCCGGGGCACGCACCTCGCCGCGTTGTCGTCGGTCGCCAATGCTCCGCAGTGGCTCC
>NZ_JBSFJC010000219.1:0-8785 GCF_053597855.1 Kitasatospora sp. NPDC001225 | reverse complement strand
TGCGGGTGAAGACGTCCTCCAGCCGCTCGCCCTTGATGTACTCCTCGACCAGGTAGTGGTGCTCCCAGACCTGCCGGTACTCGTACAGGGCGGGCTGCGGAGCGCCCGTCCAGGAGATGTGCGGGGTGCAGGTCCTGTCACCGTCCGCGCAGCCCTGGTTCTCGACCTGGCCGTTGACGTACAGGGCGAGCCGGTCCGCGAAGGCGTCGTAGCTGACCGCCAGGTGCGTCCAGTTCTCCATGACGGAGGTGGCCGGAGTGTGGGTCGTCAGGGTGCGCGCCGCGCCGTTGGCGTCGGAGTCGCGGACCTCGGCCTGCCACTGACCGGTCGGCTGGCCGTTGGCGTCGTTGCCCAGGGGGTGCCAGCGCAGGGTGACCGCGCTGTTGTTGGCGCCGGCCACGGACAGCACCGTCATGTCCCGGGTCGGGACGCCCGCCGTGTTCGCCCAGCCGGCCAGGGTGAAGCTCTGGCCGGTGTGCAGCGGGACGGAGCCGGTGGCCGCGTAGCCGGTGGAGCCGTTCAGCAGCAGGGTGCCGGGGGTCTGGAACAGGCCGCCGTCGGCCTTGATCGAGGCGCCGCCGCCGAGCTGGGCGCCGGCCTTGGCCGGGCCCTCGTCGGGGGTGACGGCCGGGGCATCGGCCGGGGTGCTGGTGGCGGTGTTGAGCTTCCAGCGGCCGGCCAGCTGCGGGCGCTGCTGGACCATGGCGCCGGCCTCGGGGCCGGTGACGACGCGGTCGTAGATCCGCACGTCGTCGATGTCGCCGCCGAAGAACTCGCCGTTGGCGCCCTCGCGGTTGACGGCGCCGATCTGGATCGGGCCGGGGTTGGCCCACGGCGCGTTCTGGGTGTAGTCGGACTGGCCGACGAGGAAGCCGTTGATGTAGAAGCGCAGCTTCTTCGCGGCGGTGTCGGAGACGCCCAGCAGGTGCGTCCACTCACCGGTGGTGCCGGTGAAGCACGGCACGCCGTTGATCTGGCTGCCCGCGGTGCAGGCGTCCTGCCAGGTGCGGACCAGGGTGTCGGCGGAGCTGTCCTCCTTGTAGCGCCCGAAGATCCAGCGGCCCCAGTAGGGCGAGTAGTACAGCGAGAACTCGTTGTTGTGCTGGCCGATCTGGGTGACCGCCATCTTCGGGGTGGTGTCACCCGGCGTCGGTGCGGGCAGCTTCACCCAGGCGGAGACCGAGAAGTCCCGGCTGCCGTCGACCTGCGGGCGGGTGCCGCGCAGGTAGTCGTCCACGCCGTCCAGGTGGATCGCCTTGTCGGCGATGCCGGGGCGGCCGAGCGCGACGCCGTTGTAGGCGGTCAGGTTGTCGGTCTCGGTGGTGCCGACGGGCTTGGCGGAGCTGCCGTCCAGGTGCCAGACCGCCTTCGCGGGGCGGCCGGTGGCGAGCTGCTTGTCGGCGGCCGCGTCGGCGGCCTCGGCCTTGCTCAGGGAGCGGTCCCAGAGCCGGACCTCGTCGACCGAGCCCGTCCACGGGTCGGTCCAGTTGCCGTGCCACTTGGAGCGGCCGAACTCCAGCGGGCCGCGCGCGTCCCAGGTGGCGGTGACGGCCACCGGGGTGCCGGGCACGCCGTTGACGTACAGGGTGCTGGTCCTGGCGGTCGGGTCGTAGACGCCGACCAGATGGGTCCACTGGCCGAGCACGACCGGGGTGTCCGAGCTCGCGGGCTCCAGGGTGTAGACGGCGTTGGTGTCCTGGGTGGAGGTCCACATCGTCCACTTGCCGTTCATCAGCCCGAGGGCGAAGCGGGCGGCCCAGTTGCCGTTCTCACTGACCGCGACCCGGTTGCGGGTGGTGTCGCCGGTGAGGTTGACCCAGGCGGAGACGGCGAAGCCGCGGGTGGTGTCCAGCACGTTGCCCTGGGTCTCGGCGTAGCCGTTGGCGGTGCCGTCGAGGGCGAGGCCCTCGGCGAGGTGGCCGGGGGCCCCCGCGGTGGCGCCGGAGCCGAGGGTCGCCTCGAAGCCGCCGCCGGTGCCGGTGACGCTGGTGCCGCTCGGGTCGTCCATCGACCAGCCGGTGCGCTGGGCCTGCCCGGTGAGCACGTTGAAGTAGTACGTCTCGGGCTGGGAGGCGTTGCCCGCGCCGTCGACGGCCCGGGCGGAGATGAAGTGGACGCCGGCGGTCTGCGGCTGGACGCGGACGGTCTGGCCGGCGCCGCCGCTGGTGGCGACCTCGTTCGCCGCGGACGGTGAGGTGTCCAGGCCCCACTGGTACTTGACCACGTCGGTGGCGGCGGACTTCAGGGTGAACTGGCCGCTCTTGCCGACGCCGTCGGTCCACGGGAGCGCCGCGGTGGCGTCCTTGGAGCCGGGGTAGGCGTCCGAGGTGATCGCCGGGCCGTCCGGTGCGGAGGTGTCGACGATGAAGTAGCAGCCGGTCGGGTCACCGTCGGAGGACCACGGCCCCCACTGCGCGCCGTCCCAGGCGCGGGCCTCCCAGTCGAGCTGGAGGTTCTTCGGCAGGTCGGTCGGCAGCGGCCAGGAGAAGATCGAGCCGGAGGCCTTGAAGGTGTTGCCCCCCGGCGCGGCGTCCTCGGAGCCGGTGGACCACCAGCGCCGGCGCAGGCCGGTGCCGTCGTCCCAGCCGACCGCGAACTGCACGCCGATGGCCTCGCCGTCCGGGTCGGTGGCCCGGGTGGTGACCTGCGGCATCTTGTTGATCTTGATGCCCGGGTACTGGCAGACCGAGCCCGGCGACATCGTCATGTCGGACATCGGGATCTGGTTCGGCCGCAGGTTGTAGTACACCTGCAGGTAGGCGTCGTCGGTGAAGCGCTTCCAGGCGAGGGTGTCGCCCTCGTTCTGGGCCTTCAGGCCGAAGGTGATGGTCGGCCAGCCCCAGTTGGCGGCGTCCTGGACGAGGTTCTTCACCGCGCCGGTCTCGCCGTACTCCAGCCAGCCGCCGGGGCAGTTGCCGCTCCAGCCCTTGGCGGTGTTGATGGTCTGCAGGTAGCGGCTCCAGAACCCGGAGGCGTTCTGGGCGTTCCAGTTCAGGCCGGGGGAGATGTAGCCGGTGCTCCACAGCTCGACGGGCCGGGCGTCGCAGGAGTACGACCAGCTCTCGTAGGTGCCGAAGGTGGCGGAGAGGACCTGCTTGCCGACGAACGGGTTGGACACCTGGAAGAAGGCGCGCTTCACGTCGGTCGGCGCGCAGCGGGAGGTGTCGCCGCAGTAGCCGACGCCCCAGTCGTGGACGTAGCTGCTGTTGTACGTGAAGTGCCAGTACGCCTGGTTCGGGTAGGTGCGCGAGACGCCCGCCCAGTCGCCGGCGTGCGGGGTGTTCCACGCCGGGTCGATCATCACCGGGTAGACCGTGTCCGAGGCGTCCAGCATCGCCTGGTCGGGGGAGAGCAGCAGGGCGTCCTTGGGCAGCTCGACCTTGAGGCGGGTCATCTTGGCGCCCTCGCCGGGCAGGTCGCCGTAGCCGGCGACGGCCGGGTCGTTCGGCGCGGGAGCAGCGGGAGCAGCGGGAGCAGCGGGGGCGGCGGGGGCGGCGGGGGCCGCGGCCTCGGCTTGCGGTGCCGCCTGCGGGGCGGCCTTGAACGCCTTCGGCGCGGCGGGTGCGGCGGGCGCGGCGGGCGCGGCGGCCGGGGCGCTCGGAGCGGGCGCGGCGCCGGCCGGCTTGGAGGAGTCCCACATCACCGGGACGGGCGCCTCGAAGACGGTGCCGCCGCCGGAGGGGTCCTTGGCCTTGAGGGTGCCGTCCGCCTCCTGGCTGACCGTCAGGCCGTTGCCCTGGAGGCCGAGCCGGAGCTGGTCCAGCTCGGGGTTCTTGGCGGCCTCGGCGGTGTGCACCACGATGACCTGGGTGAACCCGGTCTTGGTGGCGGACAGCCTCAGGTCGACGTCCGGCAGGATCGACGCGTACTCGGCGGTGGCGCCGTTGACGGTCGGCTTGGGCAGCGGCTTGGGCCAGCTGAGCTTCAGCTCCTTGCCGGCCCGGGCCATGGTGACCAGCGGTGCGGTGCCGCCGCCGGAGAACGTCAGGTCGGCGGTGGAGCCCTTGGGGGCGATCGCGCCGCCGGGCAGCGTCCGGAGGGTGGGGTCGAGGTCGACCCAGGCGCCGTTCTTGCGCACCCGCTTGGGCTGGACGTAGGTGGTGGTCTTCAGCTTGCCGTCGGGCTGGGCGACGGTGTCGCTGGTCTCGCCGCGCTTGGCGAGCACCTCGACCGGCTGGCCGGTGCGGGCGGCCTCCTGGACGGCCAGGGTCTCGGCGGTGTCCTGGGGCTCCGTCACGCCGGGGGGAGGTGTCCCTCCGGCGGCGGCGGCGGGCACCACCGCGGTCGCGGCGAGCGCGACCGCGGCGAGTGCCGCGGCGAGCATGCTGCCCGACCGTCTTGCTGCTGTTCTCACTGTGCGTAAGCTCCGACTTCCGGAATGTGGGCGAAGTTTGAGCGGATCTTTATGGACACCTAAAAGAGCTGTCAACGCTTCATCAGAAATGCGTGAGAAAAGAGCCCTTGCTGCGGCCCTGTCAGACGGGGGGCAGCTCGGGTGAAAACGGATGAACCGACCACTCGGGTGTGAGGCAAATCACGCCCCGAAGGGCGGTCGCCAGCCTGCCTCCGAGGCACGTCCGGCGGTCGCGAACGGTGACGCACGGCACCGGGGCGCCGCTCCGGCCGCCGGATCGACGACGCTCCGTCGGGCAATCTCCGCTGGTCACCACGGGTCTCGTGGCGGGATCCGGGGGGCGGGCGCGAGGCGGGACGCTCGGCGGGGCCGTACGGTTCCCGGGATCCGAAAGGTCGTTCTTGCGAGGTTCGGCGCGGGAAATCCGATTCCTGCTGGCTGGCCGTCAGGTCGGATAACCAGGCTTCACCGCAGTGGAGTTGTCGGAGAAATGGGCAGTAGAATTGCCAACTCCGGCTTTCCGAAAGCACAGAGGTGCCCCCGGAGTATCGAACACCCGGGGGCACCTGAGGAGTTGATCGCGGCAATTCGGCCGTCGCGGCGCTACACGGTTCTCACTCGTGCAGCGCCCGCGCGCTGCCGTCGACCCGGGCGCTGCCCGGCAGGGCGATGAGCTCGGGCTTGAACAGCGGCTGGGTGTCCATCGCGGGCTCCCAGGTCGCCAGTTTCTCGTCCTGGGGCACCTCGATCCGCCGGTCGGCGGCGAGGTCGTCGACCACCTTGAGCAGCAGTCGCACGCCGAGCGGCGCCAGGTGGTCGCGCCACAGGCTCTGCGCGGTCGAGCCCGGGGGCACGAGCAGGTGCTCCTGGGCGGCGAGCGGGCCGCCGTCGGTGCGCTCGGTGAGGTGGTAGACGCTCCCGCCCGTCACCTTGTCGCCGTCGCGGATGGTCCACCGGATCGCGTCCCGGCCGCGGTGCAGCGGCAGCAGGCTGGGATGGTAGCCGATGGTGGCGATGCCGGCCCGGGCGCGCGTCCGCCGGCCGAGGAAGGCGTGCGAGTGCGCGGCGAGGATGACGTCCACCCCGTCCGGGATGTGCATCGCCCGCAGTTCGAGCGAGTCCGTCCAGGGGATGTCCCGGGGGAACGCCCAGGCGCGCAGGCGGTCCCAGGACATCGCGTCGCTCTCGTCGGACTTCCCCTTGCGCAGCCGGGGCGCGGCCGCGCCGACGATCTTGTGCCCCTTGTCCAGGAGGGCTTCCGCGACCTGGACCGCGAACGCCCCCTGTCCTGACATGTAGATGTTCATCCGCACTCTCTCAGTCCGGAGTGGTCGGGCGTGAAGCGCACCGGCATGGTGGAGAACCCGGTCAGGAAGTTGGACCGGATCGGCAGCGCCTCCTCGGTCTGCTCGAACCCGAGGGTGAAGTCCCGCAGGGCCTTGAGCAGTTCGGCGATCTCCACCTTGGCCAGGTACGAGCCGACGCAGAAGTGCGGGCCGTAGCCGAAGGCCAGGTGCTTGTTGGGGGTGCGGCCGAGGTCGAACTCCCCGGGCCGGGCGAAGACCCGTTCGTCCCGGTTGCCGGAGGCGTGCCAGAGCGTGACGATGTCGCCCGGCCGCAGCCGTACGCCGTGCAGTTCGGTCTCCCGCTCGACGCTGCGCCCGAAGTGCATGGTGGGCGACGCCCAGCGCAGCACCTCGTCCACGGCCGTCTCGATCGCGACCTCGCCCCGCTTGAGCCGGCGCCACTGCCCGGGGTGGGCCGCGAGGGTGCGGACGCAGTCGATCATCGTCAGCCGGCTGGTCTCGTCGCCCCCGATGATCAGGCTGTAGCAGTTGAGCACGACGTCCTCGTCGGACAGCGGCACACCGTCGACGGCGCTGCCGATCAGCATGCTGATCACGTCGTCGCCGGGTGCCTCGCGCCGCTCCTCGACGATGTCCATGAAGTACATCAGGATCTCGTTGCGGGCCATCTCGGAGTCGACCTCGTCGACGTCCTCGTCGTCCGCGGACAGCGCGGTCTTGGTGAGGCTGAGCAGGTAGTCCCGGTCCCGCTCGGGGACGCCGAGCAGGTTGGAGATGGTGGTCATCGGGATCCGCGAGGCGATCCGCTCCGCGAAGTCGCAGCCGCCGGAGCCGACGGCCTCGCGGATCCACTGCCGGGTGTTGACCCGGACGGTCCGCGCGACCTCGTCGAGCACCCGCGGCGAGAGCACGCGCTGGAGGATCTTGCGCAGCTCCAGGTGCCGGGGCCCGTCGGTGACGGCCAGCATCCGGCCGGCCCCGGCGTCGCCGCCCTCCAGGAGGGTGACGAGCACGTTGCCGCGCTGGGACGTGAAGTTCACGTTGTCCCGGTAGGTGGCCATGATGTCGTCGTAGCGGGAGAGCACCCAGAACCCCCGGCGGCCGTCGACCGGCGGGTTCCAGTGCATCGGCGCGGTGTCCCGCAGGGTGCGCCAGAACCCGTCGAGGTCGTGGTCGGCGAAGGTGGCCGGGTCGCCCAGGTCCACGGTGTCCAGTGCCGGTGTGCTCATGCCTACCAGTCCGTCCGCCAGAACCGGCGGGGCTGGAAGGGGTAGGCGGGCAGCGGCACGCGGCGGCCGGCCCCGTCCCGGTGCAGGGCGTCGAAGTCCACCTGGAGGCCGCTCACCCAGGCGGCGGCCAGGTCGGTCAGGGCCGGCGCGTCCTGGCCGGACGGCACGATCCCGTCGTCGCTGCGGGAGAAGGAGCCCGGGGCCGTGCGCGGGGCGGCGGCGGTCGAGGCGACCGGGCCGCGGGCGTCGTCGGACAGCGCCGCGATCAGCTCCTCGCGGCTGCGGACCACGGCCGCCCAGCGGCGGCCCATCACCTTGCGGCCGAGGTTGAGGGTGAAGCAGACGTCGTCCAGGCGCAGTTCCGGGCGGGCCTCCAGCCACTCCCGGAGCCGGGTGCGCTGACGGGCCAGCGCGTCGTCGTCCATCGCGGACAGGGTGGCCAGCCGGGGGCGGCCCGCCTCCTCGGGGGCGCGTCCGGCCGGTGCCGGCGGCTCCTCCAGCACCAGGTGGGCGTTGTAGCCGCCGCCGCCGAGGGAGGTGATGCCCGCGCGGCGGATGCCGGCCTCCGGCTCCCAGGCCGCGCCCTCGATCTGCGGCACGAAGGGGGTGCTGGGGAAGTCGAGGTCCTGGTTGACCTCGGTCAGGTTGATGGTGGCCGGGAGCGTCCGGTGGTACAGCGCCAGCGCGGCCTTGACCGTACCGAAGCCGCCGGACACCACGCCGCCGTGGCCGACGTTGCCCTTGACCCCGCCGATCGAGGCGGTCGCGGTCCGCTTCCCGAACGCCATGGTCGCCGCGTGCACTTCGAGCTCGTCGGTCACCGGCAGGCCGAGGCCGTTGGCCTCGTACATGGACACGGTGTCCGGGCTGACGCCGCCCACCTCCATGGCGGCGGCGATGCACGCGCTCAGCCGCTCGGGCTGGGCCAGGCCGTACGCCATCGCGCTGACGCCGTTGTTGTTGACGGCCGAGCCCCGGACGACGGCGTAGACGTGGTCGCGGTCGGCGACGGCCCGGCCGAGCGGCTTCAGCAGCAGGGTGACGACACCGCTGGACAGCGCGCTGCCGGTGCCGTTGGCGTCGAACGGACGGCAGTGGCCGTCCTTCGACAGGATGCGGTTCTCCTCCCACAGGTGCCCGCGCGGGTGCGGCAGGCGGACCATCGCGCCGCCGGCGATCGCCATGTCGCTCTGGCCGAGCAGCAGCGACTGGCAGGCCAGGTGCACCGCGTAGTGGAAGCCCGCGCAGACGGCGGCGACCGTGACGGCCTCGCCGGTGAGCCCCATGTAGTACAGGGCGTTGGAGGTCATGCTGTCCGGCGACCACGCCAGGCTGGCCTCGATCGCCTCGGGGCCGACCGACGCCCGGTCCGGCGGGGAGCTGTAGAGCGCGGCGGTCTGCGGGTTGTTGGCGCCGTACATGCCGATCTCGGCGGTGAGCCGGTCCGGGTCGTAGCCGCCGTCCTCCAGGGACTCCCAGGCGCTCTCCAGGTAGAGCCGGTTCTCCGGGGTCATCGCGGCGGCCATCCGGTCGCTGATGCCGAACACCGACGGGTCGAACCTGTCGTACGTGTCGAGGACGCCGCAGGCCCGGACGTAGGACGGGTTGTGGATCAGGGTCTCGTCGACGTGGATGTCCTCCTTGGCCAGGAACGACACGGTCTCCCGGCCGTGGACGAGGACGTCCCAGAACTGCTCCTTGGTGCGGGCGCCGGGCGCCCGCAGGGACATGCCGATGACGGCCACGTCACCCGGGTCGTACTCCTGCTCGGGGCTGTCGGTCATGGAAGGCTCCTGCTTCGTGTGCTTCGTGTCGGGTGGAGGTGACTCGGGTGGCTATCGGCCGGTGCCGCCGGCGCCGCGGCCCACCCTGGTGCTGATGCTGGTCGTCGTGCT
>NZ_JBSFJC010000218.1:0-8865 GCF_053597855.1 Kitasatospora sp. NPDC001225 | reverse complement strand
GGCGCCGGCCAGCCCCTGGAGGGGGTGGCCGGCGCCGGTGAGCCGGGGTGGAGCGAATTCACGTCACAGAAAATTCGGTGGCGATCGAAGCACTGCGGGAATTCCCGGTGATTCGGCCGGGCGAATTTCTGTTCGGGGTTCGCTCCGCCGGCTCGTCAGAGGATCTGGATGGAGTTGACTCGCGGCGGGCGGTTCGGGAAGGAGATGTCGGTCCAGCGGTTGATCCGCACCGAGTCGCCGTTGGCGTCGGAGTAGACCAGGTCGTTGTTCCCGGTGGAGATCCGGTCGACCCACCACCCGCCGAAGCCGATCGACCCCCCGTTCGCGTAGCAGTCGACGCTGTCACGGCCGTCGAGGTGCGACCAGATCTTCAGGAAGTCGTTGCGGCTCCCGTCGCACTGGACGTGGTCGATGGCGAAGGCGTTGCCGGACGGCACGGCCACGGTGAGCGTGGCGGCCGCGGCGAAGGCCATCGCCATCGAGCTCACGACCTTCTTGGCTTTCGAGATCATGGATTCTCCTCAGTCGGATGAAATGTCGAATCGGAGACCGCTTCGCAACGAGTTTCGGTTGCGTCGTGCTCGATCAGTATCCAGACCGCTTTTGTGACGGTCAATCGAACGAAGCCTGACCTCACGTGTTATCGGTCATTTCCCTCCGTGTTTTCGGCGAGGCGTGGGGTGTGGTGTTCTGGTGGGTCGCGAGTGGTTCCGGGGCCGGGCGGACGGGCCGTCGACCGAGGGTCGCCTAAGTGCTGCGCTGACGTGGGGTGATGGTCGGACCGCCGACCGCGCGCGACGGGTGTCGGGGGACGCCTGGCTGGGAGAGGGGGGTGGGGCTGGCGGGTTCGCGCAGGACGTGTCGTGCGGTGCCGGGGGAGGGCGTGGGCGGCGTCCCCGCGCCCCGATCGACCGCCGTGGCCGCCCGTGGCGACGGCGACGACCTGTCTCTCCGGCGTCCGCTCCCGGATGCAGTCGCGGTCGAACCGGGCCGCGACAGCCCGTCTGGAGCGATGACATCGATATGGACAGCTATCATCGCTCTATGACGATGAATAGCCCGGCGGCCGGGCCCTCGGCCACCACCTCGTGCGGCGCGCCCTCGGCAGCGGTGGCCCTGTTCCGCTCGCTCGGCGACCCGGCCCGCCTCGCGATCCTGCTGCGCCTGGCCCGGGGCGAGGCCAAGGTCGTGGACCTGGTCGGCTGCGTGGGCCTGGCCCAGTCCACGGTCTCGGCGCACCTGGCCTGCCTGCGGGACTGCGGCCTGGTCGACTCCCGCCCCCAGGGCCGGGCCTCCCTGTACTTCCTGGCCCGCCCGGAACTGCTGGACCTGCTGGCCTCGGCCGAGCAGTTGCTCGCCGCGACCGGCGAGGCCGTCGACCTCTGCCCGATCTACGGCACCCCGGCGGCGCCCGCCCCGGACAGCACCGGAGCCGGCCGATGAGCGACGCCTGCGGCTGCGGCGACGACAGGAAGACCGTGGAGGGAGAGGAGGAGCGCGAACCGGAGAAGCTCTGGGAGGTCGGCGAGCTGCGGGCCGCCGCCGTGGCCGGCGTCCTGCTGCTGGCCGGACTTATCACCGACTGGTCCGGCGCGTCCGAGATCGCGGTGACCGCGCTGAACGCACTCGCCCTCGTCGTCGGCGCCTGGACCTTCGTACCCGCCACGCTGCGCCGCCTGGCCAAGGGCAAGGTCGGGGTCGGCACGCTGATGACGATCGCCGCCGTCGGCGGGGTCCTCCTCGGCGAGGTCGGCGAGGCCGCCATGCTGGCCTTCCTCTACTCCGTCAGCGAGGGCCTGGAGGCCTGGTCCCTGGCCCGGACTCGCCGCGGCCTGCGCGCCCTGCTGAACCTGGTGCCCGAACGGGCGACCGTGCTGCGCGACGGCACCGAGCGGACCGTCGCTCCGGCCGAACTGCGCATCGGCGACACGATGGTGGTCAGGCCCGGCGAACGGATCGCCACCGACGGCACCGTCCGCGCCGGCCGCACCGCCCTGGACGTCTCCGCCATCACCGGTGAGTCCGTCCCCGTCGAGGCCGGTCCGGGCAGTGAGGTGTACGCGGGCGCGATCAACGGCACCGGCGTGCTGGAGGTCGAGGTCACCAGCACGGCCGAGGACAACTCGCTGGCCCGGATCGTCCGGATCGTGGAGGCCGAACAGGCCCGCAAGGGCGCCGGCCAGCGCCTCGCCGACCGGATCGCCAAGCCCCTGGTGCCCGGCATCATGGTCGCCGCCGCCCTCATCGCCCTCGTCGGCTCCCTGCTGGGCGATCCGGCCACCTGGATCGAGCGGGCGCTGGTCGTCCTGGTCGCCGCCTCCCCGTGCGCACTCGCCATCTCCGTACCCGTCACCGTGGTCGCCGCCGTCGGCGCGGCCGGCAGGCTCGGCGTCCTGGTCAAGGGCGGAGCCGCCCTCGAAGCCCTCGGCGCCGTACGCGCCGTCGCCCTCGACAAGACCGGCACCCTCACCCGCAACCGGCCCGCGGTCGTCCGCGTCGCCACCCTGGACGGCCACAGCCGCGACACCGTCCTCGCGGTGGCCGCCGCGCTGGAGGCCCGCAGCGAACACCCCCTGGCCGAGGCCGTCCTGGCCGCCGCCCCCGGGGTGCCCGTCGCCACCGACGTCGAGGCGGTCACCGGCGCCGGCCTCAGCGGCCGCCTGGACGGCCGCCCCGTCCGGCTCGGGCGCCCCGGCTGGATCGAGCCCGGCCCGCTGGCCGAAGCCGTCACCGCGATGCAGGACTCCGGCGCCACCGCCGTCCTCGTCGAGGACGACGCGACGGTGATCGGCGCGATCGCCGTACGCGACGAACTGCGCCCCGAGGCCCGCGAGGTCGTCGACCGCCTCCGCGCCCGCGGCCTGACCGTGGTGATGCTGACCGGCGACAACGAGCGCACCGCCCGGGCCCTCGCCGCCGAGGCCGGCATCGACACCGTGCACGCGGACCTGCGCCCCGAGGACAAGGCCCGCATCATCGGCGGGCTCCGCACCCTCCGCCCGACCGCGATGGTCGGCGACGGCGTCAACGACGCCCCCGCCCTGGCCACCGCCGACCTCGGCATCGCGATGGGGGCGATGGGCACCGACGTCGCCATCGAGACCGCCGACGTCGCGCTCATGGGCGAGGACCTGCGCCACCTGCCCCAGGCCCTGGACCACGCCCGCCGCGCACGGCGGATCATGCTCCAGAACGTCGGCCTGTCCCTGGCGGTCATCGTCGGTCTGATGCCGCTCGCCCTCCTCGGCGTCCTCGGCCTCGCCGCCGTCGTCGCGGTCCACGAGCTCGCCGAGATCGTCATCATCGGCAACGGCGTGCGGGCCGGACGCACCAAGCCGCTGCCCCCGGCCCCGACTTCGACCCCGCACCGCGCGAGCGCGCCCGCCCCGGCCGGAGCCGTCGCCTGACCCCTCGCCCGTAGCACGGTCCGCCGGCCCCGGCCGCTCCACGCGCCGTCGGCGGCGGGCCGGGCGGAGATCGATGTGCAGAAGTCGCAACTTGAAGAATTCTTCAAGTGCATAGATGATGCTGCCCTGTACTCGGCAGAGAGGCGGTCGCGCGCGGCAGCGCCGGCGGCGAGGAGGGGCGCATGAGCGACGTATTCGACCAGGAGCTTCGCGAGCAGCTCGACGAGGCCCGCCGGCAGCGGGCCGGCGCCCGGGCGGCAGGTGACGAGGACAGCGCGCAGGCCTACGCCGGACGCGTCACACAGCTGCTGCGGATCGCCGCCCAGCACGGCATCGAGATCGAGCACACCGCCGAGGAACAGGAAGAGGACTGAGCATGGCCGTCCCGCTCTACCAGGCGAAGGCGGAGTTCTTCCGCACGCTCGGCCACCCGGCGCGCATCCGCGTGCTGGAACTGCTCCAGGACGGTCCGCGTCCGGTGCGCGAGCTGCTCGCCTCGATCGAGATCGAGCCGTCCAGCCTCTCCCAGCAGCTCTCCGTCCTGCGCCGCAGCAACCTGGTCACGGCCACCCGCGAGGGCAACACCGTGGTCTACGCACTGAGCACGCCGGACGTCGCGGAGCTGCTGCGGGCCGCGCGCCGCATCCTCACCGAGATGATCGCCGATCAGGGGACGCTGCTCGCCGAGCTGCGTTCGGCCGGGCTTCCGGACGCGGCGGAGCAGACGGCGTGAGCGCCACACGGGCCACCCCCGTGGGCCGGGCCGCCGGGCGGGTCCGGGCCGTGCTGCCGAACCGCGCGGCCCTCGCCGCCATGGGGCGCTCGCCGCGCAAGGACCTGGTGGCCGGTCTGACGGTGGCGATCGTCGCGCTGCCGCTCGCGCTGGGCTTCGGCGTCGCCTCCGGCGCGGGGGCCGAGGCCGGGCTGGCCACCGCCGTGGTCGCCGGGGCGCTGGCCGCGGTGTTAGGCGGCTCCAACCTCCAGGTCAGCGGACCGACGGGCGCCATGACCGTGGTCCTGGTGCCGATCGTGCACCGGTACGGCACCTCCGGCGTCCTCACCGTCGGCCTGATCGCCGGCCTGCTGCTGGTCGCCCTCGCCCTCGGCGGGGCCGGCCGTTTCATGGCCTACGTCCCCGCGCCGGTCGTCGAGGGCTTCACCCTCGGCATCGCCGGCGTGATCGGACTCCAGCAGGTGCCCGCCGCCCTCGGCGTCACCAAGGGCGACGCCGAGAACGTCGTGGCCGTCGCCGGACAGGCCCTCGCCGACTTCGCCCGCCACCCGCACCCGGCCGCGCCCGCCGTGGCGCTCGCCGTCGCCGCGGTGATGCTCGTCGGCGCACGGCTGCGCCCCGGCATCCCGTTCTCGCTGCTCGCCGTCGCCGCCGCGACCGCGGTGGCCGACCTCGCCCACCTGGACGTGGCGACCATCGGCCACCTCCCGGCCGGTCTGCCGCCGCCGTCGCTGGGCTTCCTCGACCCCGGCGCGGTGCCGCACCTGCTCACCGCCGCCCTCGCGGTCGCCGCGCTGGCGGCGCTGGAGTCGCTGATGTCGGCGACCGCCGCGGACGCGATGAGTGCTTCCGAACGGCACGACAGCGACCGGGAGTTGTTCGGCCAAGGAGTGGCCAACCTGGTCGCCCCGCTGTTCGGTGGCGTCGCCGCCACCGGCGCGATCGCCCGTACCGCCGTCAACGTCCGCTCCGGCGCCGTCTCCCGGCTGGCCGCCCTGGTGCACGCCGCCGTGCTCGCGGTGGTCGTCTTCGCCGCGGCTCCGCTCGTCGAGGGCATCCCGCTGGCCGCGCTCGCGGGTGTCCTGATCGCCACCGCGGTCCGGATGGTCGAGGTGGCCTCACTGCGGGCGCTGGCCCGCAGCGGACGCGGCGAGGCCGCCGTTCTGGCGCTGACCGCCGCCGCGACCCTGGCCTTCGACCTGGTCACGGCCGTCGTCGTCGGCCTGGCCGTCGCCGGGATCCTGGCCCTGCGCCAGGTCGCGCGGTCCGCGCGGCTCCAGCAGGTGCCGCTGCACGACGGCCTGGCCCCGGCCGACCACCACGAGGAGGAGCGGGCGCTGCTCGCCGAGCACATCGTCGCCTACCGGATAGACGGGCCGGTGTTCTTCGCGGCCGCACACCGCTTCCTGCTCCAACTCGCCGAGACCACCGACGTCAAGGCCGTCATCCTGCGCCTGTCCCACGTCACCGCGATCGACTCCACGGGCGCCCTGGCGCTGGGCGACGCGATCGGCAAGCTGGAACGGCGCGGCATCCTCGTCCTGGCCGCGGGGGTGCCGGACGGCCACCGGCGGACCCTGGACGCCCTCGGCGTCCTGGACACCCTCCAGCGGCAGGGGCGGGTCTTCGCCCGGACACCGGACGCCATCGCCCGTGCCCGCACCGAGCTGCGGACCACCGGAGTCCTGGCGGACGCCACGGCACGAAAGGGAACGGACCGATGACCGCCCGGCGTCCGCACATCCGCCCGAGGCCCCGCCACGACCGCCCCACGACCCGACCCCAGGAGCACCGACCATGAGCAGCGCCACCGGTGACGAGAAGAAGCGGCGCAAGGCCATGCTCATCCGCGCCGGGATCTACATCCTCGGCACCCACCTGTTCGCCGGCTTCGTCATCCTGCTCTTCGCCCTCGGCAACCGCCACTGACCCCCCGTCCGGTCGCCGACCCCCGAACTGCTGCCACAACGGGCGGGGTTCGCGCTGCTGACGGTTGGTCGCAACGCCTGGACGGGAACTGGAGTGCTCCAGCGCCGGCAGTGTGGCAGGCTGGCCCGATGTCTACGACCCTCCGCTCCATGGACGCCCGACTCCTGCCCGCCTGGCTCGATCGCAGCCGGGCCGAGTACGCCAAGGACCTCGTCGCTGCGGGGCAGACGCCCGAGGACGCCGGCCGGCACGCGGCCGACAGCATGGCCCGCTACTTCCCCTCCGGTGCACCGAGCCCCGGGCACGTGGTCTTCGACGTGGTCGATGCCGCCGGGGCCACCGTCGGCCACCTCTGGATCGGACCGGACACGAGCGAGGACGCCGGCTCCTGGTGGGTCTGGGACATCGCGATCGACGCCGACAAGCGCGGGCTGGGCCTCGGGCGAAGGGCCATGCTCCTCGGCGAGGAGTAGGCCCGGGCGCAGGGCGCCCATACCCTCGGGCTCAGCGTCTTCGGGTTCAACACGGGCGCGCGCGGCCTCTACGAGTCGCTCGGCTACGAGACGACCTCGGTCAAGATGCTCAAGCGGCTCGGCTGAGGTCCTGGGGCATCGCCTACGGGTGGGTGTTCTTGACCGTGGGCTGCGTCTTCTGGTTGTAGATCTCCTTGCCGTCCGCGTTGTAGGCGTGGACGTAGGGGGTCGGGGGGAAGTTCGCGTCGGCGCCGGTGGAGACGGCCGCGGTGTAGACGAAGGCGCCGCCCGCCATGACGGTCGGGTACTGCGTCGCGTCGTCGCCGTAGCTGATGGTGACCTTGGCGACGTCGGCGGTGTAGTGCCCGGCGCCCAGTGAGAGGACCTGCCCGGCACCGGTCGGGGCGTTGAAGCTGTCGAAGAACTCGACCAGGTGGCCGGCGCCCCACAGACGGTCGTTGATGAACGTCGGGGGGAGGGAGATGCTGTGCCCGGTCCGGTCCTTCGACTCGCACTGCGCGTACTGGCCGGCGGAGTCGACAGCGATGACCACGCCGTCGGTGTCCGAGGAGGCGGCGGGAGCGCGGACCGCGATCACCGCCTGGTACTGCGACGCCTCGGAGCCCAGGCAGGAGCCCAGGATCCCGGCGACGGCTCCGGCCTCGATCGGGGTCGTCGTCGTGCTGGTGACGGTGAACGCCGCCGGGGGGTGGGGGGAGGCCGGCACGGAGGGGGTGCCTATGGCGGCCGGCCCCTGCTGTGGTGCCGGTGGGTGTTGTGGCCCCGGCGGGTTCAGCACGGACGGGAGGGCCAGGCACAGGGCCGCCGCGGCGCAGGCCGCGGTCGCGCCGAGGGCGTGTCGGCGGTGGCGGCGCCGGTCGGCGCGTCTGCGGATCTCCGCAGCGGGCAGGGTCGGTGCCGGCATCTGCGTGCCGAGCAGCCGCAGCCGGTCGTCGAGGCTGTCGTGGACGGGGTCAGACACGGAGCTTTCCTTCCTCGCTGGTCGGGGTCCGGTCGGAGAGTCTGGCCGCGAGCGCGGTCCGGCCGCGGGCGAGGCGGCTCTTGACGGTGCTGATGCCGGCGCCGGTCTCGGCCGAGACCTGCTCGATGGAGAGGTCGCACATGTGGTGCAGGACCAGGGCGATCCGCTGTGCTTCGGGTAGGTCGCGGAGCGCGGTGACCAGCATCAGGTGCTCCTCGGTGGGCGGCTCGACGGTGGACGGTTCGTGGCGGTGGTGGTGTCCGGCCAGGTGCAGGCCCCGGGCGAGGCGCCGCCAGCGGGAGTGGGCCAGCCGCCGGGCCGTGGTCCGGATCCATGCCTCCGGGGCGTTGCCGGGGTCGAAGGTGCGCCTGCGGTCCCAGGCGCGGATGAAGGCCTCCTGGACCACGTCCTGGGCTTCGGACCAGTTGCCGGTTATCGCGTAGAGCTGCCCGGTGAGGCGGGAGAAGGACGCCGCGTAGAACGCGTCGAACTCCTGTGGCGTCATCAAGGGCCTCTCCTCCGGGGCTGTCCGTCAGCTCGCGGCACGGGCGGTGCGCGAGGGAGCACTCCTCGGCCACGGCGGGTCAGCCGTGCGTCCTGGGTGGAGCCTCCCGCCCTGTACGCACGAGCGCCGTCCCAGGGTTACATCGACGGCCTATGACCTGGATCACACGCGCGGGGTGCGACCGGTCGGGCATCGGGAGGCGTACAGGGGCGCGGGCATCAACCGGACGCCCGCAGGAAGGGACACGGATTCATGCGTATCCGCCCGATCATGATCATCACCGCCACCGCCGCGGCCATCGCGACCGCGGGGGGAATGGCCACCGCCGCGACCGGCACCCCCACGGCCACCCCCACGGCCCAGAGCAAGCCCGCCGCCGCGCCGGCCGCCCCTGCCGCGCCGGCCGCCCCGGCCTCCGGCGGCGGCTCGGCCGCGACCGGAGCGACTGCCACCCCGGCGGCCTCCACCGTCACCAGCACGACGACGACCCCGATCGACGCCGGGACCGTCGCCGGGATCCTGGCCTCCTGCCTGGGTTCCGAGGCTTCGCAGTACCAGGCGGTGATCGGGGTCCGCGCTCCCGTCGCCTCGTCGGACACCGACGGCGTGGTCGTCGCCGTCGACTCCGCCGGCCAGTACGTGCAGTGCGAGTCGAAGGGCGACAAGGGCACCAGCATGTCCTCGCCCGCGACGTTCATCAACAACCGACCGGCAACCGCCGTCCGGGCCGGGCGGCAGGTCGGCGAGCGCGGCCGCGTAGACGCCGCCGAAGGCGGAGCCGGACTTGGTCGGGTTGCCGTTGAGGGCGACCTGGCCCTTGTACTCCGGCTTGAGCA
>NZ_JBSFJC010000217.1:0-8931 GCF_053597855.1 Kitasatospora sp. NPDC001225 | reverse complement strand
CGCCCCGGAGGGGGGCCGGCGCGGGGGCCCTGGCGGGGGGGGGGGCCCGGGCCCGGCCGCCCCCGCCCCCGGCCCCCCGCGGCGGCCAGGGCGCCCCGCCGGGCCCGCCGCCCCGCGCCGCCCGTGTCCGCGCCGCCCGTGTCCGCGCCGTTCGCGCTCGCGCCGTTCGCCCCGGTGGCCGTGCCCCTCGCCGTGCTCGTCGTCATCGCGGTGTCCTCCGTACGTCCTGCGGTCGGTGTGGGCACGACTCTGCCGGGCGCCCGTCAGCCGTTCGGCAGAGTGACGGCAAAGGCGTGTAAGAACCCCGGGCGCGCGGGAACCCGGGGGCGTAGGACCAAAAGCCGATGGCCCCGCGCCCGGCCTCCCGGGTGGAATGGCCCGATGGATCACGTGCCACACCCCGAGCAGCCGTCCGACGGCCCCGCCCACGGCCTCACCGCCGCCCAGCGGGACGCCTACCTCGACCGCATCGGCCTGCCCGACCCCGGCGCGCCCTCCCCGCGCGCGCTCGCCCGGCTCCAGCTCGCGCACCTGCGCACCGTCCCGTTCGAGAACCTGGACATCCACCTCGGCGAGAGCATCGTCCTCGACCCCGCCGCCCTGCTGGCCAAGGTCGTCACCCGCCGCCGCGGCGGCTTCTGCTACGAACTCAACGGCGCCTTCGCGCAGTTGCTCACCTCGCTCGGCTACCGGGTCGGCCTGCTCGCCGCCCGCGTCTTCGACGGCGAACGACTCGGCCCGCCCTTCGACCACCTCGCCCTGCGGGTGGACCTCGACGAACCGTGGCTGGCCGACGTCGGCTTCGGCCGCTTCAGCCACCACCCGCTGCGCCTCGACGAGCGCGGCGAACAGGCCGACGCCGAGGGCGCGTTCACCCTCACCCCGACCGGCACGGACGGCGACCTGGACGTCCTACGGGACGGCACGCCCCAGTACCGCCTGGGCGCGCGCCCGTACGAACTCGCCGACTTCGCCCCGACCTGCCGGTGGCAGACCACCTCACCGGACTCCCACTTCACCCGCTCCACGACCTGCACACTGCTCACCGCGGACGGCGGCCGGGCGACCCTCAGCGGCAACCGCCTCATCACCACCACCCCGGCCGGCGAACGCACCGAACGGACCCTCACCGACGACGAGGCCCTCGCCGCCTACCGCACCCGCTTCGGCATCACCCTGGACCGCCTGCCGAGCCTGCCGGCCCTCCCCGGCTGAGCGCCCGGCGACCGCCCGCCCGGGCGAAAACCGGTTGCCGCCGCGGAGGCCGACGGCGAGACTGCGGTCCGACCCGCCCGGCCGGTGCGGCCGCCGGGGGTGTCCCGCCCGTCCGGCCCGGCCGGATCCGCCCACCTGCGAAACCGGGGTCGCCCCATGCCCACCGAGCCGACCGCCCTGCTCCACCCGCGTGCCCTGCGCCCCGGCGACCTGGTGGCGGTGGCCGCGCCGTCCGGTCCGCTGGACGAGGCGGACCGGCCCCTCCTGGCCCGCGGCACGGCCGTGCTGGAGGAACTCGGCTTCCGGGTACGGGTGTGCCCGTCGGTCGCCGAGGGTCGCCGGCACTGGTGGGCCGCGGGCCGTCCCGTCGAGCAGGCGGCGGAGTTCAACGCGCTGCTGCGCGACCCCGAGGTGCGGGCGATCGTCGCGCACACCGGCGGGCAGGCGGTGACGGGCTGGCTGGACCTGTTGGACCTGGACGCCGTACGGGTGACCCGAAGCCGGTGCTGGGCTGCAGCGACGTCTCCCAGCTGCTGCTGGCCCTGCACGCCCGCACCGGACTGGTCGGCGTGCACGCCGACATGGCCACCTACGGCTTCGGCGAGTGGAGCGGGCGCTTCGCGGACGGGCCCGAGGAGGACGGCGCGCACCGGGCGCTGCGCGAGGCGTACCTACGGGTGCTCACCGTGCCGGCCCCGCCCGGGCCGCTGCCGGCGCTCTCCCCGTGGCAGTGCTGGCGCGACGGCCGCGCCCGGGGCCCGCTGGTCGGCGGCCTGCTCAACCGGCTCGTCGCCCTCCAGGCCACCCCGTACGCCGTCCCCGCGCGGTCCTTCGACGGCGCGGTGCTCTTCTGGGAGGAGGTGGACCGGCCGCTGTCCGCGGTCTGGAAGGACCTGCACGTGCTGCGGCTGTCCGGCGTCCTGGACCGGATCGCGGCGATGGTGGTCGGCACCCCGCACCGGGTCGGCTCCGACGGGCCCGCCGGCGCGGGAGAGCCGTCGCTGCGCGAGGTGGTCCTGGACGTGCTCGGCGACCGCCCGCTGCCCGTCCTCGCCGGCGTGGACTTCGGCCACGCCGGCCCCAACCTCCCGCTGCCCCTCGGCGTGCGGGCCGAGGCCGACGCCACCGCCCGCACCCTCACCCTGCTCACCCCGGCGGTCTCCTGACCCCCCGCCGGGGCCGGCCGCCGCAGCGGTCAGGCGACGAGGCAGAGCCCGTCGTACCGGCCCGTGGACGGGGCGCGGCCCCGGCCCGTGCGGCTCGGGACGGCGGCGTAGCGGGCCAGCTCGTCCTGGGCGAGCGAGAGCAGGTCGCCGAGGCCGAGGCCCAGCGCCCGGGCGGCGGCCGCGAGCACCTCGGAGGAGGCCTCCTTGCGTCCGCGCTCCAGCTCCGACAGGTACGGCATCGAGATCCGGGCCGCCTCCGCGACGTCCTTCAACGTGCGTTCCTGGGCGAGCCGTTCGCGCCGCAGCACGTCGCCGACGACGTCGCGCCACAGCGGCTCCCGCCGTACGGGCGCCGTCTGCGGGGGACGGGACGGCCCGCCGGACGCGGGCGGCTGCGCCTGCGGGCGCAGGGGGATGACGCGGGCTTCGTTCGGCGCATGGGTGCTCACCCCTCACACCCTAGGTACTTGACGCCCCGGGGGAAGAGCACGGGGTTCCGCCCTGGGTGAAGCCCGCGCGCCGGCCGCGGCCCCTCAGGGCCGGGGCGTCCAACCGGCCGGGGCGAGGCCGGTGTCGGCGAGGATCCGCCCGACCGTCTCCTCCAGGCCGCTGTGCCGGCCGACGACCCGTTCGAGACCGTCGGGGAGCAGGTCGTGGGGCCGGTACCAGTCGGCCATGTCCTCGGGGGAGAACTCGGCGGCCTGGGGGCGGGTGGCGTGCCGGCGCACGGTCTCGTCGAAGTCCACGTCGAGGTAGTACAGGAAGCTGCGGCCCCGGTGGTCGGCGACGAGCCGGGCCAGCATCGGCCCGTAGCGCTCGGCGGCGAGGATGCCCTCGACGACCGTGTGGAAGCCGTGGTCGAGGGCGTGCCTCGCGACCAGGTCGATCAGCCCGATGTTCGCCCCGCCCGGGACGTCCCGCTCCCGCAGCACGGTACGCCGCAGCAGGTCCTGCCCGACGACGGCGAGGCCCCGCCCGTACGCGGCCCGCAGCCGAGCGGCGACGCTGGACTTCCCGGCGCCGCTCGGACCCCGCACCACGACCAACACGCTCTCCGGACCGCCCGTCACACCGCGACCGTCCCCGCGCCGCGCCCCGCCCACACCACCGGGCGCCCACCGGGTACCCGGGGGGAGGCCGCGGCCCGGCACTGTATATGTTGATCACTCGCCGGTCCGGCCGGCGTCCCGTCCCAGGGGGTGACGCGTGGGGCCGGGTCGCTGCCGTCGGGGAGCCGGGCAGGAGGCCCCCGACCCGGGGCCGAGCAGCGGCCCGCCCGACATCCCACCGTTCCCGAAGGATTCCGCATGACCGTTCCCGTCCCGCCCGACAGCAGCCCGCGGCCTGCCGAGGAGCCGGCCGCCGCCGACCCGTGGGCGCCGCCGGGCCAGGGCCGGGACGCGGCCCCCACGGTCCCCGCCCCCGGCTTCGGCCCCGCCCCCGCCGCGGGCCCCGGGCAGATACCGGGTCAGGCCCCCGGCCAGGCACCCGGCGCCCCGTACTGGCCGCCCTACGCGATGCCGGCGCCCGCGCCGCAGCCCCGCAACGGCCTGGGCATCGCGGCCATGGTGCTCGGGATCGTCGGCGTCGTGCTCGGCCTGACCATCATCCTGTTCTGGCTGTCCTGGCTGCCCGCCCTGCTGGCCGTGGTCTTCGGCGTGATCGCCCTGGGCCACGTGCGCAAGGGCCTGGCGGCCAACCGGGCGATGGCCCTGGCGGGCGTGATCCTGGGCGTCACCGGTCTGCTGGTCTCGGTCGGCACCGGCGTGTTCGTCGTGAACCGGGTGCAGGAGGTCCACCGGGAGCAGAAGGCGCAGGCGGAGGCCGCGCGCATCCGCTTCGAGACCGCGACCAAGGCCGCCGAGGAGCGGGCGGCCAAGGAGAAGGCGCGGATCGAGGCCGAGCGCCAGCGGCTCGCGGCCGAGCAGGAGAAGCGGGCCGCGGACGAGCGGGCCCGGCGCCTGTCGTTCGGCCAGTCCTACACCTACCCGGACGGGCTGAAGGTGACGATGGCCGCGCCGGAGCCGTACGTCCCGCGCGGGGGCGTGGGCGAGACCCCCAAGGACGCCACGATCGTCCAGGTGAGGATCACCGTCGTCAACACCGGGCCCGCGGAGGTCTCGCTCCTCGGTTCGGGGCTGCCCACCGTCCGGGACGCCAAGGGCAACCTCGTCTTCACCCAGATCGACGGCAGCGGACGGATGAAGATCCTCACCAAGTCCCTGGCCCCGGGCGAGGAGGCCATCGGGCTGACCGCGTACGCCCTGCCGGCCGGCGCGGGCGACCCGTTCTCCGTCCGGTTCGACCACACCATGGGCACGGAGTACAAGGACGTCATCTGGACCGGCCCGGCCGGCTGACCCTCGACCGGCCCCCACCGCCCGAGGCCGCCCGACCGCCCCCGCAGCAACTCTGACGCCACGTCACGAATCGGCAACCGAGGCCCCGTCTCGGTCACCACCGCCGTCGCCGGCATCCGCAACCAGACCACGGACAAGGTGGCGATGCCCTCGACGGACGACGTCACCGAGGGCTGGAGGCGGATGCACGGCAGCAACCGGGTCAACGGCGCGAGCGGCTGGATCTGCCTCGACCCGCAGGGCAACGCCTACAACAAGGCCGTGCCCGTCGTCGAACTCGACCCGAAGATCAAGAACGCCGTCCTGGTCGGCCTCGCCTGGCCCCTCGGCCACGCCCCCGACGCGACCTGCCCGATCGGCAGCGACGGCTGACCCCCCGGGCAGGGGCCGCGCCCACCGGGGCCGCGACCCCTGCCCGCCGCCTCAGCCGCCGTCCTTCTCGCCGTCCCCGCCGCCGAAGGCGGACTCGAACTCGTCGATGTCCTCCTGGCCCAGCGAGATCAGCGAGAAGTCCGACGGGGTGTGGCCGCCGGAGCCCTCGTCGGCGTGCCGCACCAGGCCCTCCAGCACCGCCCGCCAGCGCTCGGCGAGGTCCGCCAGTTCCGCCCCGCCGAGCAGCCCGGCCGGCGACTCCAGGACGAAGGACAGCTCGGGGCCCTCGGGCAGGTCCCGCGCCCGGCCGTTGATCTCCAGCACGTGCCGCAGCGGCATCGCCGGGTCGACACCGCCGGGCATCACGTGCTCGCCCGCCGACGTCCACGGCCGCCCACCGGCCGCGGAGCCCACCCCGGTGTCCGCGTCCGCGGAGCCCGCCTCCTCACCGGAACCGCCGAACCGGCCCAGGTAGTTGAACCCGATCTGCGGCGCCGCCAACGGCGCGAGCACCGACCGCGTGGCCGGGTTCGCGTACCTCAGCAGCCCGTACCCCAGACCGTCGCCCGGCCGCTGCCGCAACTGCTCCTTGACCCGCTTGATCAGCCGCGCCACGTCCTCCCCGCCCGCCCGGACCTCGGCCGGGTCGATCGGCCCGGTCTCCAGCCACACCGGGTGGACGGCGGTGAACCAGCCGAGCGTGCGCGTCAGGTCCATGTCCTCCGACAGCGGCACCCGGCCGTGCGCCTCCCGGTCGACCAGGAACCCCTCCGGCACCGGCCTGCCCCGGGCGCGCAGCCACTCGCCGAGCGCCGCGGCCAGACCGGACAGCAGCACGTCGTCCACGCCCGCGTGGAAGGCGGCGGGCAGGGCCGCCAGCAGCGGCCCCGCGGTGCGCGCCGGGACGGTCAGCTCGGCGCGCGAGCGGCCGCCGCCCGCGGTGTCCACGCGCGGGTCGAGCGGCCGGTCGGCGAGCGGGTCCTCGACCCGGTCCACCACCCGCCGCCAGTCCGGCAGTTCGTCCACCGTCCGCTGCGCCCGGGCCCGCTCCGCCAGGGCGACCGCCCAGCGGCGGAACGACGTCGCCTCGGCGGCGACCGCCGCCCCGGCCGCGTCCGCGCCGCCGGCGGCCAGGGCCGCGTGGGCCAGGGCCAGGTCGGGCACCAGCACCCGCCAGGAGACGCCGTCGATCACCAGGTGGTGGGCCGTCAGCAGCACCAGGCCGCCGCGCCCGGCGCCGCGCTCCAGGAGCACGGCGCGCAGCATCACGCCGTCGCGCGGCGCGAGCGCGGCCTCGGCGGCGGTGGCCTGCTCGTCGACCAGCGCGTCCAGCCGCTCCCCGTCGAGGCCGGCCGCGTCCACCCGGCTCACCAGGTCCGCCGCGGCGACCGCCCAGGACGTGCCCGGCTCGGGCACCACCAGCTGCTCCTCGTCCTCCTCCAGCCGCGCCCGCAGCACCTCGTGCCGGTCGAGGACCGCCTGCAGCGCGTCCGCCAGCTGCCCGGTCGTCAGGCCGGGCGGCGCGGTCAGCAGCATCGCCTGGCTGCCCGCGCGGGCCACCGAGCCCGCCCGCCGCGCGACCTCGCGCATCACCGGGGTCAGCGGGACCGGGCCGTAGGGGACGTCCTCGGCGTGCTGCGCCTTCGTCCCGTCGACCGGCCCGGCCACCCGCGCGAGCTCCGCGGGCGTGCACAGCTCGAAGACCTGGCGCGGCGAGATCGCCAGACCGGCCTTGCCGGCCCGCCCGGCCAGCAGCATCGAGGTGATCGAGTCGCCGCCGAGGACGAAGAAGTCGTCCTCCGGGCCGACCTGTTCGAGGTTCAGCACCTCGGCGAACAGCCGGCACAGCAGCTCCTCCGCGTCGGTGGCCGCCTCGCGTCCGGCCGCCCGGCCGGCGAAGACGGGCCGGGGCAGGGCGGCCCGGTCGAGCTTGCCGTTCGCCGTCACGGGCAGTGCCCCGAGGACGGTCACCGAGGCCGGGACCAGGTACTCGGGCAGCTTCCCGGCGAGGTGCTCCCGCAGCGCCTCCGGGTCGAGGGCGGACTCGTCGCCGCCGGCCGGCACGGCGTAGCCGGCCAGCCGCTTGTGGCCGTCCTCGTCCTCGACCGCGACGACGAGCGCCTGGGCGACGCCGGGGTGCGCGGCGAGCACGGCCTCGATCTCGGCCGGCTCGACGCGGAAGCCGCGGATCTTGAGCTGCTCGTCGGCGCGGCCGAGGAAGAGCAGCTGCCCGTCCGGGGTCCACTGCGCCAGGTCGCCGGTGCGGTACATCCGGGCGCCCTCGGGTTCGTCCTCGGCGGGGAAGGGGCAGGCCACGAAGCGCTCCGCGGTGAGTGAGGGACGGCCGAGGTAGCCGCGGGCCAGTCCGGCCCCGGCGAGGTAGAGCTCGCCGGTCATGCCGACCGGTACGGGCCGCAGGAAGGCGTCCAGGACGAACACCCTGGTGTTGTCCATCGGCCGCCCCAGCGGCACGGTGTCGGGCACCGCGTCCGGGTCGGTGAAGGGCAGCTGGGTGGTGAAGGCGGTGGTCTCGGTGGGGCCGTAGGTGGTGCGCACCACCATGCCGGGGTGGGAGCGCAGCAGGGTCCGTACGGCGTTCGCGGAGACGACGTCGCCGCCGGTGGAGACCTCGCGCACGCCGCCGAAGATGTGCGGCGCCTGCTCGGCGAGCACCCGGAAGTGCCCGGCCGTGGCGTGCACGTTGGTGACCTGCTGGGCCGCGATCAGCCGGCCGCGTTCGACGGTGTCGATGTCCCCGGGGGGCACCAGCACCAGCCGGCCGCCGTGCAGCAGCGTCGTCCAGATCTCGTAGGTGGAGGCGTCGAAGGCGTGGTTGGCCTGCACCAGCACCCGCTCCAGGGCCCCGCTGGACCAGCACTCGTCGAGGCAGAACGCGAGGACGCTGCCGTAGGTCACCGCGACGCCCTTCGGCAGGCCGGTGGACCCGGAGGTGTAGATGACGTACATGAGGTTCTCCGGCCGGACCGGCACCGGCGGGAAGGCCCCGGCCTCCGCGTCCGCGTCCGTCTCCTCGGCGGGCTCCGCCGCCAGGCGCAGCACCTCGGCGGGGGCGAACAGTCCGGCGTCGGCCAGGCCCCGCCCGGCGTTGGGCGCGTCCACCAGCACGACGGCCGGGCCCGCCTGCGCGGCCACCGCGCGGAGCCGCCCGGCCGGGTGCCGGCCGTCCATCGGCAGGTACGCCGCGCCGGCCTTCACCACCGCCAGCAGCGCGGTGATCAGTTCGGGCGAGCGCTCGGCCACCACGCCCACCAGGGTCTCGGGGCCCACGCCGAGCCCGGCCAGCCGGTGCGCCAGGCGGTTCGCCCGCCGGTCCAGCGCGGCGTAGGTCAGCTCGGTGTCCCCGGCGACCACGGCCACCGCCGCGGGGGTGCGGCGCACCTGCCGCTCGAAGAGCTCGGCGAGGGTCGCCTCGGGCAGCTCGCGGCGGGTCCGGTTCCCGGAGCCGTCCAGGTCCCGCCGCTCCTCGCCGGTCAGCACGTCGAGCCGGCCCAGGGGCACGTCCGGGTCGGCCGCGACCTGGCGCAGCACCAGCGTCATCCGGTCGACGAGGCCGCGGGCGGTGCGCTCGTCGAACAGGTCGGGCCGGTAGTCCAGCCGGATCTCGGTGTCGTCGGCCGGCGTGACGACGACGGTCAGCGGGTAGTGGGCGGCCTCCTCGCCGCCGCCGGCCGAGACCCGCACCCCGGTGGGGCCGCGCCGGGAGACCCAGGCGGGCATCGGCGGCGGCTTCCGGATCGTGGTGACACTGCCGTACTGAGCCCGACCCGTTCCCGGGTGCCGGACTCATCCGCAGGGAT
>NZ_JBSFJC010000216.1:0-9020 GCF_053597855.1 Kitasatospora sp. NPDC001225 | reverse complement strand
GCGGAGATCTCCGCGACGACGACGGCGAGCACCAGGACCAGCAGGGCGCCGAAGATCAGCGGCGGCGCGTAGTTGGAGCCGAACCGCCCGGGCGCGACGACGAACGGCCAGGTGAAGGCCACCAGCCCGATGAAGGCGGCCAGGGCGACGACGACACGGGCCCGGCCGGGGATCCGGACGGCGGTCACCGGGCGGCCTCCACCGCTTCCACGGCCGCCGCGACCTGACGCACCGTCAGATAGCCGAGCGGGGCGAGGATCTTGGCGGTCTGCGGGGCGAAGGTGGGCGAGGCGACGATGACCTCGGCGGTGGGCCCGTCGGCGACGATCTCACCCTCGGCCATCACCACGACGCGGTCGGCGGCGGAGGCGACGAACTCGACGTCGTGGGTGGAGACGACGACCGTACGGCCTTCGGCGGCGAGGGCGTCCACGATGCCGGTCAGCGCCTCCTTCGCCTGGTAGTCGAGCCCCCGGGTGGGTTCGTCCAGCAGCACGACCCTTGGTGCGGCGGCGAGTTGGATCGCCAGGACGAGGGCCAGCTTCTGCCCCTCGGAGAGGTCCCGGGGGTGGGTGCCGTCCGGGATCCCGGGGGCCAGGCGGTCGAGGACCTGCCGTGCGGTCGGCCCGCCGGCGCCGTCGGCTTCGAGGTCGCTCTGGGCGAGTTCCTGGGCGACCGTCTCCAGGTACAGCAGGTCGGTGGGGGTCTGCGGGACGAGCCCGACCAGCTGCCGGGCCCGGGCCGCGGGCAGCCGCTTGGGGTCCGCGGCCGGGCCGCCCCCGGCGCCGGTGACCTTCACGCTGCCGCCCTGGCGGGGCCCGGAGCCCTGGAGCGCCCACAGGAGCGAGGACTTGCCGGACCCGTTGCGGCCCATCAGCGCCGTGACCTCGCCCGCCCGCAGCTCCAGCCGGACGTCCCGGACGGCGGCCACCGGCCCGTACCGGACGACGACCCCCGTCGCCTCCAGCACCGGTTCCCCCGCCACCGCTGCCCGGCGCGGCGGGGGAACCGGCAGATCGGTGAGCCGCTCCCGCAGCGGCGCGGCGGCCCGGCGGGCGTCCCGGACGGACAGCGGCAGTGGCCGCCAGCCGGCCAGTCGGCCGAGGTCGACGACGGGCGGCGCGATCGCGGTGTCCCGGAAGACCTCGGCCGGGGGGCCGTGCACGACCGTCCCGTCGCCGGGCAGGTAGGCGACCCGGTCGGCGTACTGGACGACCCGCTCCAGGCGGTGCTCGGCCAACAGGACGGTCACGCCGAGGTCGTGGACCAGCCGGGTGATCGCGGCCAGCACCTCCTCGGCGGCGGTCGGGTCGAGCGCGGAGGTCGGCTCGTCCAGCACCAGGACGCGCGGGTGCGCGGTGAGCACCGAGCCGATGGCGACGCGCTGCTGCTGGCCGCCGGAGAGCTCGTACAGGGCCCGGTGGCGCAGGTCGGCCAGGCCGAGCAGGTCCAGGGTCTCCTCGACCCGCTTGCGCATGGTCTCCGGCGGGATCGCCAACTGCTCCATGACGTACGCCAGTTCCTCCTCCACCGTGTCGGTGGTGAAGCCGGCCAGCGGGTCCTGCCCGACCACGCCGACCACGTCGGCGAGTTCGCGCGGCGGGTGGTGGGCGGTGTCGCGGCCGTCCACGGTGACCCGGCCGCGCAGGGTGCCGCCGGTGAAGTGCGGCACCAGTCCGTTGACGGCGCCGAGCAGGGTCGACTTGCCGACGCCGGTGCGGCCGACCACCAGGCAGAGCTCGCCCTCCGGGATGTGCAGGTCGACGTCGCGCAGGACGGGCGTGCTCTCGCCGTCGTACACCACGCCGACCCGGTCGAATCGGATCACGTGCTCACCTCGGAGGTCGTGCGGTCGGTGCGGTCGGTGGGAGCGGCGTCGGGACGTGCGGCCGGGCGCGGCCCCGGCCCGGCGGCGGGTCCGGGCGTCCGGCCGGGCGGTGGCGAGACGATCCCGGCCGCCCCCGCCAGCAGCAGGGCGAGCACCGGGACGAGCGGCAGAGTCGGCCAGGTCAGCGGGTACAGCGAGGGGTTGAGGTCGGTGGCGTCGTAGCCGACGGTGGCGAACAGCAGCACGGCGGCGGTCACCCCGCAGCCCGCCACGCCCCACTCGGCGGCCCGCCAGCGGTCCGGCCGGTAGGTGGTGCGCCGCACCCGCCGCCCGCCGAGCAGCAGGCCCGCCACGCAGAGCACGGCACCAGCGAGGAAGGCGGGCAGGCCGAGCGCGGCCGGCGCCGTCCCGTCCAGCAGCCCGTACACCCCGGCGCACAGGCCGCACATGCCGAGCAGCATCAGCGCGCCGGTCAGCCGGCGGGAGCGGCGCGAGGCGGTGCCGGAACGCCCGTAGCCGCGCGAGTCCATCGCGGCCGCGAGGCTGAGCGAACGCTCCAGCGCGTCCTCCAGGACCGGCACCACGATGCTGCGCAGGGCACGGACGCCCTTGCGCCGCCCGGCACGCAACCGCCGTGCCCGGGCGACCCGTTGGACGCTCTGCACCAGCTGGGGCGCGACGCTGAGCGACACCGTCACGGCGACGCCCAGCTCGTACAGGGCCCCGGGCAGCACCCGCAGCGCCCGCTTGGGGTTCGCCAGGGTGTTCGCGGCGCCGATGCAGCAGATCAGACAGGCCAGCCGCAGCCCGTCGAAGGCCGCCGAGAGCGTGGCCTCCAGCGAGACCGGGCCGCCGATCTCGATGCCCGCGTACCAGGCGGGGGTGGGGATGTGCGGCAGGGAGAAGAGCAGGTGGTCGTGCGGGGTGACACCGGTGGCGAAGACGCACCGGAAGACCACCCGGATCGCCACCACCGTCAGGGCCAGCCACAGGTAGTAGGTGAACCCGCGCGCCCACGGCGCCTCGCTGCGGCGGGCGGTGACCACGAAGCCGAGCACGGCGAGGACGAGCAGGAGCAGCAGCGGGTTGGTGGTGCGGCTGGCCGCCGTCGCCAGGGCGAGCGCCCAGGCCCACCAGGCCAGCGGGTGGAGGTTGCGCGGGACGCGCCGGCCCCCCGCGGGACGCCCGGGGGCGCGCTGCGGGGAGCCGGACTCGCGTGTGTCGAGCGTGCCCACCGGATCACTCGGCCCGTCGGCGCCGGCGCCGGGCGGCCACCACCGTGGCCACGCCCAGCGCCACGACGAGGACCGAGCCGAGCACGGCGGGGACCATCGACCCGGAGTCGTGCGGGGCGTCGGCCACCGGGTTGGCGTCCACCACCCCGCCGGGCACGGCTGCCACGGACGTGGGCCCGGCCTCGGCCGCGGCCGTCTGCGGTGTCGACTGGTCGCTCGGGGCGTCGGTCGGCGGGGCGGTGGACGGCTCGGCCGGCACCGGCGTGGGGTCGGGCGCACCCGGCGGGGTGCTGCCGTCCTCGGGGATGGCGGGGTCCGTCCCCGGGGTCGCGGCGGACCCAGGCGGACGGGCTCCGCCGGGCTGGGGCGCGGCGGGGGCCGGGGCCCGGCCGCCGGTTGAGCCAGTGCTGCCGGTCGACCCGGAGCCGCTGCCGCCCGTCGTACCGGATCCGCCTGTCGTACCGGAACCGCCCGCCGCTCCGCCGGAGCCGCCCGTCGTGCCCTGGCCGGGGTCGGCCGGCTGCCCGCCCGGGCTGGAGTTGTGGGCCCGGACGCTGTCCGGCGAGATCGTCGGACGGCCTTCGGTGCCCTCGACGTTGGTGCCGCCGAAGATCCACAGGTCGACGCTGCCGGGCTTCGGCTGGTAGAGCATCGCGCCGAGCTGGCTGTAGGACCACTCGTTCTGGCCCGGATCGGCGTGCCAGTACGACCAGTACGCGGTGGCCGGGGGCGTCAGGACGCACTTCTCCTGCTCCGGCGTCGGGTACTGCCTGCCGCCCTGGAAGCCGCTGTAGCCGATCCGGCAGATGAAGGCCGGGCCGTCGTGGCCGGTGCCGGTGGTCTTCCAACCGCCCTGGTTGAGCAGGGTGAACCCGGTGGTGGGCGTGGTGCCGCAGGAGCGCAGCAGCGGGCCGCCCCACTTGCCGAAGTCCACGGCGAGTACGGCACCGGAGGTGGTGGTGCACTGCTCGATCGGCAACGGGGTCGCGGCGGCCGGGGTGGTGCCCGCGGCGACGCCGCCGAAGGCGAGGGCGAAGGTCAGCGACGCCGCCCCGGACAGCCGGGCAAGGCGCGTGCCGAGTCCCCGGCTCACCGGTGACGCCCCGGGGCGGCCGCGGTGCGACGACGGGCGACGAGGACGGCCCCGGCGCCGAGCGCGGTCAGCGCGCCGGCTCCCGCCGTCAGTGCCAGTGCCTGGCTTCCGGTACTGGCCAGGCCGCCTGAACCGGTCCGCACCGGTACGCCCCCTGCCCCGGCGGCACTGTCACCCTTCGGGGTGTCGATGCCGCCGGACGAAGGGGTGTCGGTAGCCGGGATCGGCGCGGTCGTCGTGGGCGAGCCCGCCGGGGTGCCGGTCGGCGTCCCGGTGGGACTGACCGTCGGGGTGGGCGTTCCCGTCGGGGTGGTGGTCGGAGTCCCGGTGGGAGTAGGCGTCGGCGTGCCCGCGAGGTCGCGGGACAGCGTCCCGAAGGAGATGCCGGTGGCACCGCCCAGCACCTGCGTGGACGCGCGGATGTCCGAACCCCGCTGCCCGGCGGCCGCGACGTTGAACCCGCCGTCGCCGTTCTGCTGCCCGGCGAGGAAGTCGAGCGCCTTGGCGATCTGTCCACCGTAGGCGGCCTGGCGCAGCGTCATGCCCTGGACGGCCAGCGCGGCCGAGTTGGTGGAGTCGCCGGACGCGCCGGGGAAGCCGCCGTCGGGCAGCTGCCGCGCGGCGAGCCAGCCGAGCCCCTGGTCGACCGCCCGGGCGGCCTCGTCCCCGGGGACGAGGGCGAGGGCCATGACGGCCATCGCCGTGCTGTCCACGTCGGAGTCGCCGGTGGCGGGGATCAGGCTCGGCCAGGAGCCGTCCGGGTGCTGGAGGCCCTTCAGGTAGGCGATCGCGGGGGCGACGCTGGTGGACTCCCCGGCCCGGAGCTGGGCCATGACGGCGAGCGCCTGGGAGAAGACGGAGGTGGCGTAGGCGTAGTTACCCGGGGCGGCGCAGCCGGTGGTCGCGTCGGCCTTGGCGCACACCAGCGCGGCGAGGGCGGCGATCAGGTCGTGGCCGCCGAAGTCCCGCGGGTTGCGGCCGACGGCCTCGGCGAGCAGCGCCTCCTTGCCGATGGACCCGCCGCCGGCGTACTCGGTGCCGATCGCGGTCCAGTCGTTGACGGTGCGCTCGCTCGCGTCCTTGCCCTGCTGGTCGAGGAAGTCGACGATCCGGCGCAGCGCGGCGTCGTCGGTGCCGGTCGCGGCGAGGGCGTAGGCCCCGTCGATGGTCAGGCCGAAGTCGGCGAAGGCCGGGAAGCCCTCGTAGTAGTGGCCGTCGATCAGGCGGGCCGGGTCGGTGAGGTAGGCGCTCCCCTTGGCCGCGTCGGGTTTCCTCCCCGCGGGCGGGGTCGGCGTGGTGGTGGGGCCGTCCGGGTTGTGCCGGACGGTGGTGAGGTCGGTGCCGGTGAGGGCCAGGAGGGCCTGCTCGGTGGCGACGGCGTCCGGGTCGATGGTCGACTCGTCGGGGCCGAAGCCGCCGTCCTTGCCCTGGCGGGCGGCGAGCCAGGCGGTGGCGGCGGCCCGGTGGGCGTCCTGGCCGGTGGCCTGGAAGACCTGGGCGGCGATCGCGGTGCTGGTGGTGTCGCCGGGGGCGCCGGGGTACGGGAGGAGGGAGCCGTCTGGCTGCTGGCTCGCCGCGAGCTGGTCGGCGGCCTTCCTGGCGGCCGCTTCGTAGCCGGGGGCGGTCCGCAGGGCGAGGGCGGCGATCGCGGTGGCGGACGGGTCGGACTCGCAGTGGTCACCCGCGACGATCATCGAACCGGCCATGCCGCCGTCGGCGCACTGGAAGGCCGCGAACCGGGCGAGGGCCGGGGCGGGCGGCGTCACGCCGCCGCGCTGGAGGGCGATGACGCCGAGGGACTGGACCCAGGGCGAGGACGCGCCGAGGAAGTCCCCGGCGGCGGTGCACCTGCCGTTCTCCCCCGCCCCCGTGCAGACGTGGTCGGTGAGCGCGGCGACCAGGTCCCGCCCGCCGAAGGCGCGCGGGTCGCGGCCGGTGCTCTCGGCGACGAGGGCCAGCAGGGCGGCGGCCCTGGTGTCCGGCGCGCCGGCCGGCCCGTCGGGGTGCAGGAACGCGTCGGTGTGGGCGTCGAGGAAGGCGACCACCTTGCGCAGCGCCGGGTCCTGCGTCCCCGCCGCCGCGAGCGCGATGGCGGTGAGGGCGGTCCGGGGGTAGTCGGGCCCCGGGGCGGCCCAGTTCTCCATGTGGTCGCCGCCGACGAGTTGGCCGGCCAGCCAGGCCGCGGCGGCCGCCGGGTCGCCCGTGGCGGAGGGGGATCCGGTGGGGCTCGGGCTCGTGGTCGGGGTTGCCGAAGGGGAGGCGGAGGGCGAGGGGCCGCCGTTCCTGGCGCGGACGGAGTCCGGGGTGAAGTTCGGCGCCCCGCTGGTTCCGCCGATGTCCGTACCGCCGTAGACCCAGGCCTCGACCTCGCCGGGCTTGGGCTTCTGCGTGCCGGCCCCGAACCGGCTGTAGGACCAGGTCTGTTGGCCGGGTTCGGCGATCCAGTACGACCAGTACGCGGTGGCCTGCGGGGTGTTGACGCACGGCTCCTCGGCCGGTGTCGGGTACTGGGCGCCGCCGTTGAAGGTCCCGGTCCCGAGCCGGCAGATGAAGGCCGGTCCGTCGTGCTCGGTGCCGGTCGTGGTGAAGCCGGCGTTGTGCAGCAGGTTCATGCCCGTCGTGGGGTGGGCGTCGCAGCCCCGGACGACGCCGCCGCCCCAGTGGGTGAAGTCGACGGCGACGATCGCGCCCGTCGTCGCCGTGCACTGCTCGATCGGGTCGGCCGAGGCGGTACCCGGGTACCCGAGCAGGACCGTGCCGCAGGCGGCGATGGAGACGGTGCCGGCGACCACCAGCGAGGCGAGGTCCCGGTTTCTGTGACGTGTGCGATTGCTGCTGACCCTCACGACGACTCCCTGGTCGGTCGACACGCGAGGCGACGGCGCAGCCGACGGTCGCCCGCGGGCACGGGGCCGTCGAAACCGCGTCGTAGTCCGCGACGACGCAAGTGCTCTGTGAACAGACCCCCGGTCCAGGCATTCCGGCTCACCCACCCCCAGGTGGGTCCACGGTTGCGGGTCAGCGCCGGAGTTGGACCGGCTTCCCCTGAATGCCGAGGGCAAAAAATCGGTTCATCAGACCACGCTGACCGACGGAGAGTCAACGGGTCGTCAGGTCGATCACATCACCTCGTCGGGCGACGGACCTGTGCGGTAGCGTCCGCGGTGGCCGAGCGGGGGAACCCGGTGCGAACCCGGGGCTGACGCGCAGCGGTGTGGGGCGGTGACCGTACCGTCCCGAGCCCGAATGCCCGCCCGGCCACGCACCACGGCGAATGCCGGCCCACGCGATCCGGGCGGCGACCGCTCCGGCAGTCGCGCCCCCAGCGGACGCGGGAGTCCCGGGGCAGGGTCGGCGCCCGCCACCCCAAGGAGCCTGTCCCGTGCCCCTCCGCACCCCGTCCCGCGCCGCCTCGGCGACCACCGTCGCGCTGACGGCCGGCGCCCTGCTGCTCTCCGCCGTCCCCGCCCACGCGACGGCCACCCCGGCCCAGACAGCCACCTCCAAGAGCACCGGCGTCACGTACCTGAAGTCCCTCCAGGCCGCCGACGGCAGCTACGTCACCGGCGGCGGACTCTCCAACGAGTGGGCGTTCAGCGCGCTCGCCGCCGCCGGAACGGCCGCCGCCGACGTGACCCCCGGCGGGGACAGCAGCAGGAACGCCCGCCTCGTCTACCGCAACCAGCTCGCCGCCCCCGGCTGGCCCGGCACCTCGCCCGTGGCCACGGACTACGAGCGCGCCGTCCTCAACGCCTACGCGGCCGGCATCGACCCCGCCCGTGTCGGCCCCGGCCGCAACCTCCTCGCCGACCTCACCGCCTACTGGCAGACCGCCGAACCCGGCTACTACGGCCCGTCCGCCAACTTCAACGGCACCGTCTTCGGCCTGCTCGCCCTCGCCGGCGCCAGGACCCGGGCCGGCGCCCAGCGCGCCCCGCAGCCGCTGCTCGACGCCTCCGTCACGGCCGTGCGCGCCAACCAGCACAACGACGGCGGCTGGAACTACAGCAAGGCCGCGGGCGACCCGACGGCACTCGCCCAGGGCAGCGACATCGACATGACGGGTGCCGCCATGGCCTCCCTCTGCACCGGCGGAGTTCCCGGCACCGATCCCGCGATCGTCGCCGCCAAGAACTTCCTCAAGGGCAAGCTCGCCTCCTCCGGCGCCTTCAACGCCATGTTCGGGGTGAACACCGACTCCAACGGCTGGGCCGTGTCCGGCCTCAACGCCTGCGGCATCAACCCCCAGGGCACCGACTTCACCAGCGGCACCGGCAAGACCCCGGTCGACTTCCTGATCTCCCAGCAGTTCAAGCCCGGCGGCGGCTTCAAGTACCTTCCCACCGACACCAGCCCGTCCGCCTACGCCTCCGTCGACGGCCTGCGCGCCGTCGCCGGCGCCGGGTTCACCGCCACCCCGCCCGCCCCCACCGCCGCGGGCGAGCCCGCCTGGGCCGCGACCACCGACTTCACCGCCGGCACCGCCGCCCGGCTCCCGCTGGTCGTCGACGACGGCACCGGCGCGCTCAGGGTCTGCGCCGTCACCCTCACCCCGACCGGCACCACCACGACCCTCGCCGACGTCCTCGACGCGGCCGCCACCGCGACCCCGAGCGGCTGCGTCACCTCCGTCACCCCGTCCACCGGCGGCGGCACCGTCACCGCGCTCAACGGCACGGCCAACGCCGGCTCCTCCACCTGGAAGCTCAGCCTGGACGGCGCCACCGCCACCCCGGCCGCCCGGGCCGCGACCGTCCACCTCGGCGACACCGTCTCGCTGCGCTACGGCGGCTGACCGCACGACGCGACGCAGGACGGGGGCACCGGCGCCCCGGCCCCTTCCGGAGAAGGGGCCGGGGCGCCG
>NZ_JBSFJC010000215.1:0-9138 GCF_053597855.1 Kitasatospora sp. NPDC001225 | reverse complement strand
GCCGGGCCGGCCAACTCCGTGAGGGGGCACACCGGTTGACCGATGAACCGGTAGCTGCGTGCCGGCTCCCCTCGCGGAACAGGCTCAGCCCCAGAACTCCCGCAGGGCGGCGTTGACGGCGGCGGGCTCCTGGGTGTGCGGGTAGTAGCCGGGCACCCGCAGGAGGCGGCCGTCGAGGGAGTCCGTGAGGGACTCGGCCACGGCCACGAGGGGGAGCCCCACGTGCTCGCGGTACGCGGCCGGCGCGTGCTCCCAGGTTCCGCAGATCACCAGGACCGGCAGGGCGGCGCGCCGGATCGGCTCCAGGGGGATCCGCGCCTCCCAGACGGGCCGTTCCCCCATGGAGGTGGCGACGGCGCGGAGCCGGCGCGGCGTGGGCTCGGGCATGGCCATCCCCAGCCCTTCGGTGGACGCCCGCAGGTACTGCTCCGGCGTGACGTCGTCCGGGATGCCCGGGGCGCCGTCGCGCACCCGGTCGAGGAGTTCGGCGACGACCGGGTGGTGCGCGGCGGCGGTGAAGGCGGAGGGCTGGACGAGGGCGAGGGAGCGGACGAGGTCGGGTCGGCGCGCGGCGGCGATGAGCGCGGCGACGGCGCCGTTGCCGTGCCCCACGAGGTGGGCGCCGCCGAACCCCGCGGCGGAGGCCCCGTCGCCGAGAAGCCCCTCGATGTCCTGGGCGTCGACGTCGAAGTCGCTGCGCGCGGTGTCCGGGCTGTCGCCGTAGCCCCGGCGGTCCATCAGGAGGAGCCGCCGGCTGTCCGCGAGGGGCCGCTGCCCGGCGAACCCGTACGCGGGGTCGCTGCCCCAGGTGAAGATGTTGTGGACGAAGAGGGCGGGGACGGCCGTCGGGGCCGCCGGGGCCTCCGAAGCTGTCGGGGCCCGGCCTCCGCCGACCCGGTCGCGGTCATCCCAGACGGTCACGTGTACGGCTGCCATGGGGCATCCTCCCGAAGCCGAGGAACGTCAACTCCCGTGAGCCTAGACCTCGATCCACTGTTGACGCCTGTGTCGGAGTGCCACGGGGCAGCGTGCCGTGCGGCGTGGGGAGGCGTGCGCGTGCGGTGGGCACTCGGCCAACCCGCCCGGCGTCCGGTAGATTCTGCGCCCGGTTGATCGGCACACGAAGTGGCCGGGTGCCGTGGGTTCGACGCAGGGGGGCGACGGGTGCGGAGCGGGGACGGGCGTGTGGGGGGTCTGCTGGAGTGCTGGCGGGCCGTTGAGTTGTTCAGTCCGCCGCCGATTCCGGAGGTGCCGCGGAAGCGTCGGGCGGGTCGCCCTCGGGCGTCGGACGCGGTCGTCGTCGATGTGACGCCGGTGGCCGGGCAGGCGGCGGTGGTGCTGCCGTGGGCGCCGGAGCACCCGGAGACGGCGGCGCGGCGGGCACCGCGGGGGATGGTGTGGCGGCACGAGGTGTACGGCGGGGTGTACGACCTGGAGCTGCTGCGCCAGGCGATGATCGCCGTGCTGCCGGAGGGGACCGACCCCGATCCGGGGGTGCCGGACGAGGAGTTGGTGCTGTCGGGGCGGAGCGCGATGTTCGCGCTGGTCCTGGACGAGCACGGGCGTCCGGTCGAGGACACCTCGGTGGTCTCCGCGTGCGGCTGGGCGGCGGGTCGGCTCTTCGACCCGGGGCCGTCGGTGGCCGGGTGGTTGGACGGGTTCGAGGAGTTGGGGGAGGCGTTCGAGGTCGTGGTGGGGCGGCTGACCGCCACGCCGATTCCGTACGCGCCGGGGCCCTCGCCGCTGCCGAACCCGGTGACCGTGGGGGAGGAGGCCGTCCGCGGCTGGCGGCAGCTGATCGCGGAGATCCTGGGCGGCGCGGCGGTGGCGGCGGTCGGTGCGCTGTTCGGCGAGGTCGCCGGGGCGGCGGTGCGCGGGGCGACGGAGCCGCTGGTGCGGCGCGTCGCGGACTGGTCGGCGGCCCGCCGTCCGGACGAGGAGAGCGCGACGGGGGAGCCCGCGCCCGTGCCGCCGGAGCCGTCCGCTGACGAAGTGGCGCGGGACACCGGCCCGCGCCCGGTCGGGCTCGCCGACCTGGTCGCCCTGACCGCCCAGATCGCCCACCTCTGCGGCGTCGAGGAGCACCTGGACCCGCGGGTGATCCGGGTCCGCAGCCGGCTGGTCCACCGCCCGCGCGACCCGAAGGCCAAGCCCGCCGCCGCGCAGCCGTTCCTCAACAGCCTGCTGCCGCCCGACCTGGCCCGGGTCCGCGCCGCGCTCGACGATGGCCTCGGCCCCGCGCTGGAGGCCTACCTGACCGGCCGCCGGGACATCCCGGTCGGCGCCCGCACCGATCTGCGCGAGGACCGGCTCACCGTCCTCGACGGCGTCCACCCGGCCCTCGTCCCCGCCGGGCGCTGGCCCGCCAAGGCGCGGTACCCGCTCGCGCTCAGCCAGCAGTTCGCGGTCAACCGCATGCTCGCCGACCGCACCACCGCGGACGCCGACGCCGGCGGCCTGTTCTCCGTCAACGGCCCGCCCGGCACCGGCAAGACCACCATGCTGCGCGACCTCGTCGCCGCCCTCGTGGTCGAACGCGCCGCCGTGATGGCCGGCTACCGGCGGCCCGAGGAGGCGCTCGTCGGCCGCCCCTGGCGGGGCAAGGACCGCCAGGGCGTCCACGCGCGCTTCGTCTCCGCCCTCGACCCGCGGCTGACCGGCCGCGAGATCGTGGTGACCTCCTCGAACAACGGCGCCGTGGAGAACATCACCGCCGAACTGCCCGGCGCCGACGCCCTGGACGAGCACTGGCACGACGGCCCCGACCACTTCTCCGACCTCGCCTCCGCCCTGCTCGGCGGCGCCCCCGCCTGGGGGCTGGTCGCCGCCGTGCTCGGCAACAAGTCCAACCGGACGAGGTTCACCGAGCGCTTCTGGTGGGGCCGGCTGCCCGAGGACGAGACCGACGCCCGCGCCGCCGCCGGGCTCCCGCCGCTGCGCGGCATGAACGCCGTCCTCGGCGACTGGGTCCCGCCCAGCGTGCCCAGACCGGCCCGCACCCCGAGCGACCGCCGCGCCGCCCCGGGCACCGGTACGGCCGAGGCCACGACCGCACCCGCCGCCGCACCCACCGTCCCCGCCACGCCCGCCGCCCCTGCCCAGCCCGTCCCCTCCTGGCCCGAGGCCGTCGCCGCCTTCAAGGCCGCCCAGGCCGAGGTCGAGCGCCTGCGCGCCGAACGCGTCCGCCTCGCCGCCGCCCTGGCGGAGACGGCCTCGGGCGAGGCCCAGCACCGCCTCGACGCCCTGCGCGCCGCCATCGCCCGCGCCGACGACCGCGCGGCGGCCGCCGAGGCCCGTCAGGCCGCCGCCGTCACGGCTGTCGAGACGGCCCGCACCGCCACCCGTGCCGCCGAGGCCGCCCACCGGACCGCGGTCGAGCACGTCCCCCGGGCCCGCGAGGCCCTCGCCGACGCCCGGGCCGCGCTGGCCGCCGCCCGCGAACACGCCGACGGGCACCGCCGGCAGGTCGACGTGCTGACGGCCCTGCACGACGAGCCGCCCGGCGCCCAGCCGGGCCTGCGCGCCGGGCTGCGCCGACTGCTCCGGAGCGGCGCCGAACGCGAGGCCGCCGAGCAGCACCGCGAACAGAGCCGGGGCGAACTCCTCGCCCAACTCGTCCAGCAGCGCACCGTGTTGGAGGCCGCCCACGCCCACATCGCCCGCTGCGCCCAGGCCGAGGACGCCGCGGCCGGCCTGGACGCCCGCTCCACCTCGGCCGTCACGGAGGCCGAGGCGGCCGCCGGCCGCGCCCGCGCCCAGGAGGCCGCCGCCCGCGCCGCGGAGTCCACGGCCCGTACGGACGCCGAGCGGGCCAGGCAGGAGGCGTGGGCCGCCCGGCGCGAACTGGAGGGCGCCACCGCCGAACTCGACGCCGCCCACCGGGCCCTGCGCGCGGCCGCCGCCGACCTCCCGTCCCTGCCCCTCGACTGGCCGCGGCTCCCCGACCACGAGCAGGAGCTCGGCGCCCCCTGGGCCGACGAGGCCTGGAGCACCGCCCGCAGCGACCTGTTCCTGCGCGCCCTCGACCTGCACCGCGCCCTCGTCGCCAACACCGCGAAGCGGATCCGCGGCAACCTCCAGGTCCTGGTGGAGCTCATGGCCGGCAACAGCGGGCCCGTGCCCGAGGAGCAGGTCCTGCAGGCCTGGCAGACCCTCTTCCTCCTCGTCCCCGTCGTCTCCACCACCTTCTCCTCCATCGGCAGCATGTTCGCCCGCCTCGGCCAGGGCTCCATCGGTTGGATCCTCGTCGACGAGGCCGGCCAGGCCACCCCGCAGGCCGCCGTCGGCGCCCTCTGGCGGGCCCGCCGCGCCGTCCTCGTCGGCGACCCGCTCCAGCTCGAACCCGTCGTCACCATGCCGACCGCCCTGCAGCGCCGACTCCTGCTCGCGTACGGCGTCGACGAGGAATGGCTGCCCTCGGCGACCTCCGCCCAGGCCGTCGCCGACCGCGTCAACCGCTACGGCACCTACCTGCCCGCGCCCACCGGCGCGGAGGAGGACACCGTCTGGGTCGGCTCACCGCTGCGCGTCCACCGCCGCTGCGAGGAGCCCATGTTCACCGTCAGCAACGAGGTCGCGTACGGCGGCCTCATGGTCCACGGCACCCACCCCCAGCCCTTCCCCGACCCCGACCACGACGGCCTCCTCCCCAGCCGCTGGCTCGACACCCCCGACCCCGACCGCCCCGCCGACGCCCCCTGGGGCGAGCGCGACCGCCGCGCCCTCACCTTCCTCCTGGGCCGCCTCGACCACCATGGTGTCACCGTCGAACGCCTGCGGATCATCGCCCCCTTCCGCGCCCTCGTCGCCGAAGCCCGCGAAACCTGCCGCACGCTCCCCGGCTGGACGGCCGAACTGCTCGACGAGCGCTGCGCCACCGTCCACAAGGCCCAGGGCAAGGAGGCCGACGTCGTGATCCTGCTCCTCGGCGCGGGCCGCCCCGGCGCCCGCAACTGGGCCGCCGGCACCCCGCACCTCCTGAACGTCGCCGCCAGCCGCGCCAAACGCCGCCTCTACGTCATCGGCGACCGCGCCCTGTGGGCCCCGCTGCTCCACTTCGACGTCCTGGCCGCCGAAGTCCCCGCCTACGACCACGTCCACGACCGCGCCACCTGGCCCCTCGACGGCCCCGCCGGCTGAGCATGCGGGCACGGGGCGTTCTGACGGTGTTGGCACGAGAAGTCGGCCGGTCCGACTTCTCAGGTGTGGTCAGGTCCGGGCTGAGGCCCCGCGTACGGTGAGCGGCGGTCCGATGATGGGAGCGTGGAGAGTGCTTGCCGCCAGGACGGTCGTCGCGGAGTGCGACCGGATTCAGTGGAGTCTGGATCCGCTCGTGGGTGTAGGCCCGCTGCGGTTCGGCATGGTGTACGAGGACGTGGTGGAGGCGCTCGACGGCTTCCTGGAGCCCCCCGCGGGGAGCGCGAGTCACTACGGCCAGGTGCTGAGCGACGACTTCTTCCTCCCGCACTCCTCGAACAATTCGGTCCTCACGGTCTACTACGACGCCGAACGCCTGGTCTGCATAGTCGTCAACGCGCTACGCGGTCCGCAGATCACACTGGACGCACTGTCGCTGGTCGGCCGCGTGCCGTCCGAACTCGAAGCAGACTTCGTCGAGTACACGGCCACCCGCGGCTACGACCTGCGATACGGCCAGTACGGGGATCCGGGCTCGGAGGCGCTGGGAGTCGTCCTTCGCGCCCAGCGCGCCGGAGACGTCGTACTGAGCCGGCCGGTGCTGGTCGCCCAGTCCTGGGCAGAACGCTGTTGTGATGTCTCTGAGGGTCGCATCCCCGAGGCGGAATGGCGCGATCGGCACTGGTAGCCGAGCGGCCGGACGGTGGCAGGCGAAGCCTCCTGCCAGGCCGTCAAAGCCGGCGGCTGAGGCTGTGGCGACCGGGTGTCCTGAGGGTGTTGCGCGAGAAGTCGGCCGGTTCGACTTCTCACGTGTCCTCACCGGCGCCCAGGTGCGGCCGGGGTGGCTCCCGCGCCCGGGTGTCAGAACACCGGGGGACGCCCCAGTCGGGTCATCCGCCAGACCGTGGCCCAGCGCATCGGGCGGCGGGGTGGGCACGGGGTGCGGACGCCCTCCAGGAAGCCGGAGTACCAGGCGCGCAGTCCGGCGGCGGGCGGGCGGCGGGAGAGGGTGTAGACCGACCGGGAGGCGAGGTACGGCGGGACCAGGACGGCGGGCAGGCGACGTTTGGCCGGCCAGACGCGGTTGCGGGCCGTCAGCCGGTAGTAGGCGGCGTGTCGGGCGGGCTCGGTCCGGGGGTGCTGGAGCAGGAGGTCGGCCCGGTAGCGGATCGACCAGCCGGCGTCGAGGACGCGCCAGGCGAAGTCCGTCTCCTCGTGGGCGTAGAAGAACCGCGAGGGGAAGCCGCCGACCCGGTCGATGGCGCTCATCCGGATCGCGTGGCCGCCGCCCAGGAAGGTGGTCACCTCGCCGGAGCGCAGGGCGCCGGAGGAGCCCGGGCGCGGGAGGTGGCGGCGCTGGGTGTGCCCCGTCCCGTCGGCGACCCGGAAGCCGACGACGCCGAGGAGCCGCTCCCGCTCGAAGGCCTCCCGGACCAGCCGGAAGGTGTCGGTGCGGGGGAGCAGGCCGTCGTCGTCCAGGTTCACCACCACGTCCACGCCGCCGAGTTCGCGCAGCCGCCGGGCGCCGAGGTTGCGGCCGCCGGGGATGCCGAGGTTCTCCGGCAGTTCCACCGCGTCGACCCAGTCCGGGAGCGGCGGCAGCCGCACGCCCTGCCCGATCACCACGACCCGGGCGGCCTCGCCCTCCTGGGCTGCCACCGAGTCGAGGAGCGCGCCCAGCTCCCGGGGCCGGTCGCCCATCGTCAGTACCACCACGCCCAGCCTGAGGCCCATCCGCACCCGCTTCCGTCGAGGAATCCCGCAGATCCGGTGCAACGACCGGCCCGGCTCGGAGGTCACGTACGGATGGGAGCGAATGTTGGTACGGAGGCGAACGCCTGGAAGAAACCGTTCGTTCGGTTTTTCGGGCGCGGGAGGCGGTGCGCCGGAGGCCGATCCACCGGGGCGGCCGAGGCGTGCGGTCACCCACGGGGCGGTGGGGCCTGACGGGGTGTGGGGAGGGGGAGTGGTTGGCGGGATTCCTCGGCATCGTCTTGTCGGTCGTGGGTGGGGCGAAGCTAAGATACGGGGTGTTTGGTTTTGTTTTCCGGGAGCTCAGGGCGGGGTGGTTTCGGTGGTACGGCAGGAACGGGCGCTCCGGACACGTCGGCTGATCCTGGAGGCGGCGGCCTCGGTCTTCGACGAGTTCGGGTACGAGGGCGCGACCATCGGCGAGGTGGTCTCCCGGGCCGGTGTGACGCGCGGTGCGGTGTATTTCCATTTCGCCTCGAAGCGCGATCTGGCGCAGGGCGTGGTGGAGGAGCAGTTCGTCCAGGACGGAGTTCCCGAACGGAGCTGCAAGCTCCAGGAGTTCGTGGACACCGGGATGGTGGTGGCGTACCTGATGCCGCGCGACCCGCTGCTCAGCGCGGGTGCCCGGCTGTCGCTCGGGCAGGACCTCTTCGACGATCTGGGCGGCGGCGCCATCCCCGGCTGGATCAGCCGGTTCGAGGCGCTGCTGGTCGCGGCCGGCGAGCGCGGCGAGCTGCTCCCGCACGTCGTGCCGGCGGACACCGCGTGGCTGCTCGTCGCCGCGTGGACGGGGGTGCAGATCCAGTCCCAGAAGCTCTGCGGTCGGGCCGACCTGGAGCTGCGGGTGTCCGCGCTGTACCAGCACCTGATGCCGAGCATCGCGGTGCCGGGCGTGCTCGGCTCGCTGCAGATGGGGCCGAACCGCGGTGCCCAGGTGGTGGCCGAGGCCGCGGCGGCCCGTGCGGCGGCGGAGGGCGACCCGGAGGGCGGCGACCTCGATGGCGGTCCGGACGGCGGTCCGGATGGTGCGGGCGGCGCCGTGCGCGCCGAGGTGCAGACGGAGGTCGGGGTGGGCTGACGGCGGCTCACCGCCCGACCCACCTGCGGGAATCCGGGTGGGCGAGGGCGGCGGGGGCGGGCGAATCGGCGGCGACGGGACCACGGGGGTCCGGCGCCGCCTTTGGTTTGCCCGGGCCCGGCCACACGGTGCGGCGGTGGCACTGCCGAGGGTGGCGGGCCGCAACGTCCGCGCAAAACAAACAGCACGTTCGGTTTTGTATTGACAAACCGCGCGTCCTGTTTTTGACTGGTAGCAGTTGACCCAGGGTGTCGACCCGGGTGCCGGCCGTGGCCGTGGAGGCTGCGGCGTTCCGTGTGATTGGGGTGGTCATCGTGGAAATTCGGGTGCTCGGGGCGCTGGACGTCCGGGTGTGCGGGATATCGGTGGTGCCGTCGGCGCCGAAGCCGCGGCAGGTGCTGGGACTGCTGGCGCTGCGGGCGGACCAGGTGGTGTCGGCCGGGGTGCTGGCCGACGAGCTGTGGTCCGGCCGTCCGCCGCGCAGCGCACGCACCACCGTGCAGACGTACGTGCTCCAGCTGCGCGACCTCATCGACCGGGCGCTCGCGACGGCCGATTCGGCGCGGGGGGTGTCCTGCGCCAAGGACGTCCTGGTGACCTCGCCGGGCGGCTACATGCTCAACAGCGGCGGCGGGCTGACGGACCTCCGGGAGTTCGAGCGCCTGGCCGGCACCGGCTACCGGGCGATGGACGGCGAGGACTACCCGGGGGCGGCCCGGCTGCTCGGCGAGGCGCTCGCGCTGTGGCGCGGGCCGGCCTTCGCGGACGTCCCGGTCGGCGGCCAACTCGCCGTCGAGGCGCGGCGGTTGGAGGAGACCCGGCTCTGCGCGCTGGACCAGCGGATCGAGGCCGACCTGCGCCTCGGCCGGCACCGGGTGCTGCTCGCCGAACTCACCGTCCTGGTCGACCGCTACCGCACCCACGAGAGCCTGCACGGCCAGTACATGGTCGCGCTGCACCGCTCCGGCCGCCGGGGTGAGGCGTTGGAGGCGTACCAGCGCCTGCGGAACACCCTGGTAAGGGAGTTGGGCATGGAGCCCTCGGTCGGACTGCGGCGGCTCCAGCGCTCCATCCTGCTCGCCGGTCCCGAGCGTGTGTCCGAGCGCGGGTTGGAGCGCGGGTCGGAGCGTGCGGCGGAACGCGAGCCCGCCGGTGTGGCCGTCGGTGCGGCC
>NZ_JBSFJC010000214.1:0-9189 GCF_053597855.1 Kitasatospora sp. NPDC001225 | reverse complement strand
GCCGGGGCCGCTCCCCCGCCGCGGGCCCGTCGCCGTCCCCCGGCTGCGGCCGTCCCCGGGCCGCGGCCGTCCTCAGGCCGTGGCGGGGCGGTGGAGCCGGCGGGCGGCGGTGCGGATGGCGAGGGTGTACGGGGCGTCCAGGGCGCGGGTGCGGGCGTCGAGGTCGTGGAAGGGCACCAGGGCCCGGTGGGTGTCGTCGGTGGTCTGGGTCCAGGCCGTCCAGGCGTTGTGGACGTCCTCGTCGGTGACCTGCTCGCCCTTGGCCTGGAGCAGCACGGCGTAGAGGCGGAACAGGTCGTCGGCGCCCTCGGGGGGTCTGGCCTCCGTGGGCAGGCAGGAGCGGATCAGGTCGGCGATGGGGTCGAGGTGGCTCATACGGCCAGTGTGCCGCTGACGAGCGTGCCGGTGAGCAGGATCAGATGGGCCGCCGCGAATATCATCGGCACGAGCCGTTCCGTGGTGCCGAGTTCGGTGTAGTGCCGGTGGCGCCGGCCGGCCGCCGCGGTGTTCCTGAGGGCGTCCCACTCGTCGGTGTAGATCCGCGCGGACAGCTTCTCCTCCAGGCTGTTGATGACCTGGAACTTGGCGCCGTTGAGGTCCCGGTAGCTGCGCAGCTGCATCCACCAGGCGCCGGAGAGGGTGATGCCGGCCAGCGCGACGGCGGTCGGCACCCACCACGGGGACTCGGACAACTTCGGTATGCCGAAGCCGATCAGGGTGACCAGCGCGGTCTGCACGGACAGGAAGAAGGTGTTGGCGCTGCCCCGGCGGGCCGAGACGCGGTCGGCCATCTCCACGGCGAGCAGGTACAGCTCCAGCAGTTCGGACCGACGGTTCGGCTCCGGCGGCGTGGTCATCGCGCATCCCCCTCGGGCAGGTGGTGTGCCGGCTTCGCCCGCTGCCCGGGCTTCCCCCGTTGTGTCCATCCTTCCCTTCGGGCGGGCCCGCCAGTGCTGCGCGCTGGCGGGGACACCGGCGGTGGGGAGGGTCAGCGCGGGTCCGGTCAGCGCGGGTAGGTCGACGGCCGCGCGTACGCCGGGCCGCCGGGGGCGGTGGCGTGCACGGCCGTGCCGGGCGCCGCGGTGCCCGGCGACGCGGCGGCGGGCGCGACGGCGCCGGCCACCGCGGCGCCGCCGTCCGACAGGGCGCGCAGCGCGGCGCCCGCCTCCGACTCGCCCTCCCCGTACTGGTGCGCGCGGGCGGTGCGCAGCGCGGCGCCGAGGTGGCGGGCGGCCTCCTCGGGGTGGCCGGTGGCGGCCAGGGCGCGGCCGTAGAGGGTCTGCAGGACCACCCTGCGGGTGACCGGGAAGGGCGGTTCGGCGACGGCCAGGCCGCGGGCGGCGTGCTGGGCGGCCTCCTCGTGGGCGCCGGCGGCCAGGCACTCGTGGGCCAGGTGCTGGCGGGCGAGGCCGACGAGGTCGGCGCGGCCGGCCCGTTCGGCCAGGGACAGGGCCTTCAGCAGCAGGCCGTGCACCCGGGCCCGGCCGGCGTGGTCGCCGTGGCGGGCGAGCGCGACGGCGTGGTTGACCAGGGCGACGGCCTGGGCGCAGCCGTCGCCGGCCCGGGCGGCGAGGTCGGGGGCGCGTTCCAGGTGGTCGAGGGCCTGGTCGGGGCGGCCCTCCTCCAGCAGGACCCAGCCGAGCAGGGCCCGGGCGCGGGACTGGGCGCCGGGGTCGCGGTCGGCCTCGGCGGCGGCCAGGCCGTGTTCGAGCAGCGGCGCCCAGCCGTCCCGGACCTGCCAGACGATCAGCGGCCACTGGAGCAGCACCAGGCGCCAGGCGCGGTCGTGCAGTCCGGCGGCGACGGCCGCCTCGACGGCGCCGCGCAGGGTGTCGCGTTCGGCGGCGTACCAGGCGAGGGCGCTCGCCCGGTCGGGGAAGGGGCGGACCTCGGCGGGGCGGCGGGTGCCGGGCGGCAGGGCGCAGCACGGTTCGCTGCCCGGTTCGGCGGCGGCGCAGGCGGTGAGAAGGGTGTTGAGCAGGTGGTCGAGCAGGCGGGGCAGCACCTGGGTGTCGGTGTCGCCGGGCAGGCTGCGGGCGTAGAGGCGGACCAGGTCGTGCAGGGTGTAGGCGTCCCGGCCGATCTGGACGATCAGGTGGGCGGTGGCCAGTTGGGCCAGGGCGGCGGCGGCCTCGTCGGGGCGGCAGCCGGCCAGGGCGGCGGCGGTGCGGCTGTCGAGGGTGGCGCCGGTGTGGGCGCCGAGGCTGCGGAACGTCCGGCGGGCGGGTTCGCCCAGGTGCTGGACGGTCAGGGCGAGCGCGGCGGCGACGCTGGTGTCCTCGACGTCGAGGAGGTCCAGGCGGTCCTGCTCGTCGGCGAGTTCGTCGGCGAGGGCGGCCAGCGCGCGGGCCGGGCCGGTGGCCAGGCGGGCGGCGGCCAGCCGCAGGGCCAGCGGCAGGCCGTCGCACAGGTCGGCCAGGCGGGCGGCGGCCTCGGGTTCGGCGGCGACCAGGTCGGGGCCGAGGGTCGCGGCGAGCAGGGTGACGGCCTGCGGGGAGGAGAGTTCGGCGAGCGGCACGGGGCGGGCGGCGTCGGAGGCGACCAGGCCGCCGAGCCGGTCGCGGCTGGTGACCAGGGTGACGCAGTCGTCGCCGTCGGGCAGCAGCGGGCGCACCTGGTCGGAGCGGCGGGCGTTGTCCAGGACGATCAGCATCCGGCGCCCGGCGGTCAGTTCGCGGTAGCGGGCGCCCATCGCCTCGGCGGTGGCAGGCATCCGCTCGACGGGCAGGCCCAGGGCGAGCAGCAGTTCGCGCAGGACGGCGGCGGTGTCGCGCTCGGGCAGCGGGCTGTGGCCGCACAGGTCGACGAAGAGCCGGCCGTCGGGGAAGTCCTGGTGGCGGCGGTGCGCCCAGGACAGGGCGAGGGTGGTCTTGCCGACGCCGGCGCCGCCGGTGAGCAGGGCGACGGCGCCGGGGGCGGCGGTGGCCCGGTCGAGCGCGGCCAGTTCGTCCTCCCGGCCGGCGAAGCCGCGCGGGCGGCGGGGGAAGGGCCAGGGGGTGTGCTGCGCGGCGGTGGCGGCGGGTGCTGCCGGGGGGCGGGCGGTGACCGGTGCGAGCGCGGGTACGGGTGCGGGTGCGGGCCGCTGGTCGGGGACGGAGGCCAGGCCGCCGACGGTGGGGACCCGCGTGGGCGGCACGGGCTCGAAGGCCGGGCGGTCGGACGCCAGCCGGTCCGGCGGTTCCTGGTCGCTCGGGTGCCGGGCGGGCGGCACCCGGTCGGAGCGGCCCGGCGGCAGGGCGGGGCGCGGGGCGGCGTCGGGGCGGCTCGGCGGGGTGTCGGTGCGCAGCAGGCGGGCGTAGGCGTCGGTGAGTTCCGGTCCGGGGTCGATGCCGAGTTCCTCGGCGAGGGCCCGGCGGGTGCGGTGGAACCAGTCGAGGGCCTCGGAGCGGCGCCCCGCGCGGCCGAGCGCGTGCATGAGGTGGGCGACCAGCGGTTCGCGCAGCGGGTCGGCGGTGGCCTCGGTGTGCAGCAGGCCGGCGGCCGCGCAGTGGTCGCCGAGCCGGCCGTGGGCGCGGGCCAGGTCCTCGACGGCGGCCAGCCGCCGTTCCTCCAGGGCCCGGGCGGCGGACTGCAGCGGCAGGCCGGCGGTGGTGCCGGCCAGGGCGGGGCCCCGCCACAGGGCGAGTGCCTCGCGCAGGTCGGCGGCGGCCCGGGCGTCGTCGTCCAGGGAGCGGGCGCGGGCCACCAGGCGGTCGAACCGTACGGTGTCCACGGCCTGGTCGGGTGTCCGCAGCCGGTAGGCGCCGTTGTCGGTGACGAGTTCGACGCCGGCGGCGGGGGCGTCGTGGGCGGTGAGCAGGGAGCGCAGCCCGGAGACGTGGTTGTGGATGACGGTGCGCGAGTGCCGGGGCGGTTCCTCGTCCCAGAGGGTCTCGGTGAGCCGTTCGACGGTGACCGGTGCTCCGGGGTTCAGCAGGAGCATGGCCAGCAGGCTGCGGCGCTTGGCCGATCCGGCCGGAAGCTCGCGGCCGTCCGCGGCCACCACGGCCACCGAGCCCAGCAGTCGGAACTCCACGCACCCCCCTTGGATCAGATGTATATGACAAGCATATGACAGCACGCGATCCGTCGGTCGCGGAGCGTCGCCCACGAACGGGCGGGGCGGCGCACCGCGGGCGGCGGGGCGGCGGGCACCGGCCCCGCCGCCCCGCCCGGTCCGGGGACTACGAGGTGACGGCGTCGTCCATGGACTGCTGCCAGTAGCCCACCTTGAGCGAGTCGTCGATGTACAGACCCTTGGCGGGCAGCGAAGGGTTGCTTCCCGCGCCGACGCTCTCGTTGCCGGAGGGGCCGTGGAAGTAGACGGCCAGCGAGGTCTCGGTGCGGCCGTGGGCGCCGCTGCCGTCGGTGGCGGACAGGTTCACCGAGGCGTAGCCGGACTCGCCGGGCTTGAGCGTGACGACGGCCTGCGGCTTGGAGTCCTCGATGACCGGCGGCACCGACTGGGCCTCGCCGAAGCGCACGGCCGGGTAGCCGTAGAGGTAGCAGGGGGCGCTGCCGGTGTTGGTGACGGTCAGCAGCAGATGGTTGACCGGGCGGGTCAGCGGGGCCGCGACGGTCTTGGTGACGGAACCCTCGCAGGTGACGGCCTTGCCGTCCGCGGGGCTCGGGGGCTTCGGGGCGGCGGGGGCCTTCGCGGAGGGCTTGGCGGAGGCGGGCGAGCCGGTCTGGGCCGGGGCGCCGGTGGCGGCGGGGGCTCCGGTGGCGGGTGCGGGGGCCGGGGCGGGTGCCGCCGGGGCGGGGGCGCTCGCGGCGGGCGGGGCGGTGGGCGCCGGGGAGTTCGCGGAGGTCCCCTTGCCGCCCGCGTCCCCCGCGTCGTCGTTGCACGCCGTCAGGGTGAGCGCGGCGAGCGCGGCGGTCGCGACGGCGGCCAGGAGGCGGGTGCGGGAGGTACGGGCGGTGCGGATGCCGAGCATGTGGGCGTGGCCTCTTCGAAGATCGTTCGGTGTGGTGCTTGGATGACCGGAGCCTGCCTGGTGGCCCGTCCCAGCCGCCACGGTCAACGGCCGGTCAGGGACGCTGGGACACTGGGAGGGGCCCTGAGCAGGGGGGATGCCGGGGTCCTGGAACACGGGGATGAGACATGGGGGTTGGACGATGGGAATGCCGCACGCGACGGGGAGCCCGGCGGCGGACGATCTCGCGGCACTGCTGGGGGAACTGAAGGAGCGTTCGGGGCTCAGTTACGGGACGCTGGCCAAGCGCCTGCACCTGAGCACCTCGACGCTGCACCGCTACTGCATCGGCGCCGTGGTGCCGCCCGAGTTCGCACCGCTGGACCGCCTGGCGCGGCTCTGCCGGGCGACGCCGCAGGAGCTGATGGAACTGCACCGGCGCTGGATCCTGGCCGACGGGGCGCGCCGGGCCCGGCCGGGGCAGGAGGCGGGGGCTTCCGCTCCCGCTGCTGCCGCCGTACCTGCGGCCGTACCCGCTCCCGTCCCGGAGCCCGTACGGGAGGCGGACGCCGGCCCGGCGCCGTCCGGGCCGGCGCCGTCCGAACCGGCGCCGGACGGGCCGCCGGACGGCGAGGAGGACGAGCCGGTCGCCGTCGGCGTGCCGGCCGGGGGCACCGCGCCGGGGCGGGGCCGGCGCCGAGTGCTGCTGGCCGCCGTCACCGCGGCGGCCGTGCTGGGGGCGGTGGCCTTCAGCCTCGTCCCCTCCGGCGGGCACGGGAACGGGGCCAACGGTGGGAGCGCGGAGGCGGCCGCCGACCAGCGCCCGGCCGGCGCCGCCGAGGCGGTGGCCACCGACACCGGCCAGCCGGGCAGTGCCGAGCCCTCGACGCCGGGCGCCTCCGCGTCCACTCCCCCGGGCGGCGCGGGCCAGGCGCCCTCCGCCTCCCCCTCGTCCTCCGACGCCGCGCCCGACGCCGTTCCCGGCACCGCGGCCGGTTCCGGCCTCACCAGCTCCGACCCGGCCGGCGCCTCGCCCACCGCCACCGCCGACCCGTCGCCGCTGAGGATCGCGACCCGCCCCTACGTCTACGAGAACCCGTGCTACCAGCACTTCCTCGTCGACAGCCCGCCCCAGCAGGTCGGCCCGCCCGCCAACGAGCCGGAGGCGCCGCGCTGGGCCGCCGCGTACGGCGCGGTCGCCTCCGGGGAGCAGCGGGTCGCGCTGACCGTCCAGGGCACCGGGAAGGACACGGTCGTCCTGGAGGCGCTGCACGTACGGGTCGTGACCAAGGGCGCGCCGCTCCCCTGGAACGACTACGCGATGGGGGTGGGCTGCGGCGGCGGGGTGGAGAGCGCCTCCTTCGACATCGACCTGGACAGCGGCAGTCCGACGGTCACCGCCCGGGGCGGGCAGCGCTCCTTCCCGCGCAAGGTCAGCGAGTCCGATCCCGAGGTCTTCTACGTCACCGCGCATACCCGGGCGCACGACGTGCGCTGGGAGCTGACCCTGGACTGGTCCAGCGGCGGGCGCAAGGGCACGATGCGCGTCGCCGCGGGCAACACGCCGTTCCGTACCAGCGGGGCCACCGGGCGGCCGGGCTACGACTACCCGCTGGGCGGCAGCGAGTGGGAGCGCCGGCCGCGCTGAGCCCTCGGAAGCCGAGCCCGGCGGGCCGGACGAACCGCCCGCGCCGGACGAACCGCCCGCGCCGGGCGGGCCGGGACCAAGCGGAGGAACCGACTCCGACGGCTGTTACCACACGTCCGCGCAGCTCACGCGCGGGCCGGGTGATCGCCAGGGCACCCGGCGGCCACCACAATGGTGCGGACAGTTCCTCGGAAGTACAGAGAAAGCGAAACACCCATGGATCTCGGCGTGCGCTGGAAGCTGCACGGCGACGGGCGTACGCCCGCGCCGGGGGCGGTGGTCCGTCCCGACGAACGGCTCTCCTGGCCCCGCACGGTAGGGCTGGGCGCCCAGCACGTGGTGGCGATGTTCGGGGCGAGCTTCGTGGCGCCCGTGCTGATGGGGCTCGACCCGAACCTCGCGATCATGATGTCCGGCGTGGCGACCGTGATCTTCCTGCTGGCCACCAAGGGCCGGGTGCCCAGCTACCTGGGCTGCTCGCTGTCCTTCGTGGGCGTGGCGGCGGTGATCCGGGCGCAGGGCGGCACCAGCGCGACGGTGACCGGCGCGGTGTTCGTGGTGGGCGTGGTGCTGTTCCTGGTCGGGGTGGCGGTCCAGCGGTTCGGGGCGCGGATCATCCACGCCACGATGCCGCCGATCGTCACCGGCGCGGTGGTCATGCTGATCGGCTTCAACCTCGCCCCGGTGACCGCCTCGACGTACTGGCCGCAGGACCAGTGGACGGCGCTGCTGGTGATGCTGTTCACCGGTCTGGCCGTGGTGTGCCTGCGCGGCTTCTGGTCGCGGGTGGCGATCTTCCTGGGGCTGCTGTTCGGGTACGGGATCTCCTGGCTGTTCGACCAGGTCTTCGGGAAGATCCACTCGGTGGACGGCGGCGGGCACATGACCGACCACTGGCGCCTGGACCTGTCGGGCGTCGGCAAGGCGGACTGGATCGGCCTGCCGACCTTCCACGGCCCGTCCTTCCAGTGGTCGGCGATCCTGGTGGCGCTGCCCGTGGTGATCGCGCTGGTCGCCGAGAACGCCGGGCACGTCAAGGCGGTCGGCGAGATGACCGGCTCCAACCTGGACGACAAGCTGGGCACCGCGATCTCGGCGGACGGCGTCGCCTCCATGCTCTCCACCGCGGTCGGCGGCCCGCCGAACACCACGTACTCGGAGAACATCGGCGTCATGGCCGCCACCCGGGTCTACTCGACGGCGGCGTACTGGGCGGCGGCGGGCTTCGCCCTGCTGTTCGGCCTGTGCCCGAAGTTCGGCGCGATCGTGGCCGCGATCCCCGGCGGGGTGCTCGGCGGGATCACCGTGATCCTCTACGGCATGATCGGCCTGCTCGGCGCGCAGATCTGGACCAAGTCCCAGGTGGACCTGCGCAACCCGCTGAACCTGGTGCCGGCCGCGGCGGGCATCATCATCGGCATCGGCAACGTGTCGCTGAAGTTCACCGACACCTTCAGCATCAGCGGCATCGCGCTCGGCACGCTGGTCGTCATCACCGGCTACCACGCGCTGCGGGCGCTGGCGCCGGCGCACCTCAAGACGCAGGAGCCGCTGCTGGACGAGGGCACCTCCTCGTACGACGAGAACGCGGAAGGCGCTGAGGGCGCCGGGGGAACCGGGGCACCGCGCACCCCGTAACGGACGGGAGCAGGGCCGGGTTCACCCCGGAGGACGGCCGGCGGAAGTGACCGAAAAGCACTTCCGTCGGCCGTTTCGTCTGGCCGGGCGGGCCGGTTGCTGGTCGAATCACTGCTCGCTCGTATCGGCCACTCATCCCCCCGGGAGAGGCATGTCCCCTCTGACCCACCGCCGCAAGGCCGCCACCGCGGCCGCCGCCCTCGCCACGCTGGCGCTCACCTGCGGCCAGGCCTCCGCCAGCAGCCCCGCCGCCGACGCGGGCAAGGTCCTGTGGACGCCGAGCACCAGCACGGGCCCGTCCTCGTTCAAGGCCGTCCAGTGCGCTTCCGGCAACTTCAAGGTGGTGAAGGACTCCGTGAAGGGCAGCGTGTGGCGGGCCTTCCAGGCCGCCGGCGAGGAGCGCTGCGAGACGCTCAGCCCGGACCTGAAGGAGGGCGACACCTTCTACCTGGGCTGGTCGTCCAAGGTGGACATCAAGGACACCAACAGCCGGTACGTCTTCCAGCTGAAGTGCTCGCCGAGCACCGACACCGCCAACCACCCGATCGAGATCGACATCGTCAACGGGCGCGTCCGCCTCCAGGAGTGGGACACCGCCCACGTGTCGCACTCCCTGTGGACCGCGCAGACCGCCAACAACACCTGGCACTCGTACGCGCTGAAGATCCGCCTGGGCCGCACGGACGGCACCATCGACTTCTGGTTCGACGGCGTGAAGCAGACGTTCACCACGGGCTCGGGCACGTTCAAGGGCACCACCTGGGACGGCGACCGGAACTACCTCAAGTGGGGCTCGTACCACCCCTCCACGGGCGACGCGACGAACACCTTCACCAGCCCGGTGATGGCCACCACCCTGGAGGCGGCCACCGCCGGCTCGTGAACAGCCGTGGGCCCGGACCGCGCCGGACGCGGTGGGGGCGCGCCCGTGTGGGGGGGGGGGGGGCCCAAGCCCGCCCCCGGGGGACCCGGCCAGGCCGCGCCGGGCGCGCGCCCGCGCGCGCAGGG
>NZ_JBSFJC010000213.1:0-9244 GCF_053597855.1 Kitasatospora sp. NPDC001225 | reverse complement strand
GGGCGCGACCGGGCGGGGGCGCGACCGGGCGGGGGCGCGACCGGGCGGGGGCGCGACCGGGCGGGGGCGCGACCGGGCGTACATCTACACCGCTCCGCCGAGCCGCTGGTAGAGGACGTGCCGGGACTGCCGGGTGCGGCTCACGAGGCCGGCCCGGTGGAGGATCTGCAGATGGTAGGAGGCCGTGGCCGGGCTCAGGTACAGCCGCTGCGCGAGCTCCGTCGTGGAACGCGGCTGGCTCAGCTCCGCCAGCAGCCTGCGCCGCATCGCGCCGATCAGCGGGTGGTCCCGCTCGGGCGCCAGGCAGTCCACCGGCCCGGCCGGGTAGACGATCAGCGGGGTGCGCGGGGCCGGCACGCCGGGCGGCTCGCCCGCGCAGAACAGCGCCCAGTCGACGAAGACGCTCGGCGTCAGGATCACCCCGTCCGCGTCCACCGTCAGCCGGTGGATGCTGCCCGTCCGCAGGTGCACGATCAGCTCGCCCTCGCGCCACTCCAGGTTCGGCGCCAGGTGGTTGAGCGCCTCGGCGAGCCCGGACCGGGCGATCTCCGACGCCCTCGCGGTGACGTCGGCCTCCAGCCTGGCCCGGATCCCCGGCCACGACGTCGCCAGCGCCCCGTGCCAGAACCGCGCCATCTCGTCGGCGAGGCGGCGCGCGACGTACTCCTCCCCCCGCTCCAGGGCCCGCAGCAGCTGCCGCGGCGGCGGGTGGCCGGAACCCCGGTCCCACGCGTGCCCGTTGACGGCCCCCGCCAGTTCGTAGTGGACCCGTTCCCGCGGGGTCGTCGCGATCTGGTGCAGCGCCGTGTCGATGTCGGTCAGGAACGCCGGGGGCTCCGGTCGGATGAAGTCCGGCGCGTACCCGAGCGGACCGCCGCCGCCGACCACGGCCAGCAGCCCCAGCCGGTTGCGGGACAGCGCCTCCGTCGCCCTGGCCCGCCACTGCGGGGTGAGTGTGCCCGGGCTGAAGCCGACGAGGCGCAGCAGGTCCTTCGCCGCGCCCACCGGTGAGACCGCGAACCTGACGCCCCCCAACCCCCGGGCCCCCAGGCGGATCCGGATCACGCGCGCTCCCCCTTCGCCAGCCCCTTCGAAAGAAATCGAATCATTCGATCGGTCGATCGGCTTGGCGTTTGCTGGATTCACCGCACAGTCCAGCCCCGAGAGGAACAGGACCCGTGATCGTTCACAAGAAGCTGGCCGCCGTCGTGGCCGCCGCGGCGGCCCTCGTCGTCGGCGCCACGGGCGCGGCGTCCGCCCAGGGCGCCGGGTCCGCCGGTGGTACCGGTGGTGCCGGTCACGTGGCCTGGAGCCAGGGCCAGGCGCCCGGCACCCAGGCGGGCGCCCAGGCCGGCGCGCTCACCGCGGGCCTGTACGTCCGGATCTACAGCCTGTACCGGGGGACCACCGGCCAGTGCCTGGACGCCGACGCCACCAACGGCGGCAACGGCACCCGGGTGCAGGTGTGGGGGTGCAACGGCACCGCCCAGCAGGAGTGGTTCCTGTCCACCGACGGCAGCCTGGAGAACGTGCGGTTCCCGGGCATGTGCCTGGACGCCGACACCAACGGCGGCGGCGGCAACGGCACCCGGGTGCAGCTGTGGCAGTGCAACGGCACCACCCAGCAGAAGTGGTACCACCCGTCCGGGGACCTGGCCATCTACAACGTCCGCTACAACAACGGCAACAACACCGTGCTGGACCGCGACATCAACGTCGCCGGCAACGGCGCCCAGACCCAGCTGTGGGTCAAGAACTTCCAGTCCCAGCAGTGGTGGGACATCCGCACCGCGTGACGCCGACCCGGAGGAGACCACCCATGGCAACCAGTGGCCACAGCACAGCGGCCCGCCCCCGGACGAGGCTCGGCACGGGGGCCCTCGGGCTCCTCGCCGCGCTCGCGTTCGCCGTCGGGGCGACGCCGGCCTCGGCGTCGGCGCCGACCGCGACGGGGCAGGGCGGCGGAGCCTCGTCCCCCTCGGTCAGGGACGGGGAGATCGTGGAGCTCTGGAACTACAACAGCCAGCACTGCCTGTCGGTCGGGGCCGGGAGCACGGCGGGCGGGGCCGGGATCATCCAGTGGTCCTGCTACGGCGGCGCCGAGCAGTACTGGGGCCTCTACCCGATGCCGAACTCCGGTGGCGGCTACGAGATCGTGAACAAGAACAGCGGCAAGTGCCTGGCCGATCCGGCGAGTTCGCCGAACGCCGGCGTCCAGCTGATCCAGTACGGCTGCGACAAGGGGCCGGAGCAGACCTGGTACTTCGGCTCGAACCCGGACACGGGCTTCGCGCAGATCAGCAACCGGGCGAGCGGCCTGTGCGCCGCGGTCGGCGGTTCGAGCACGACGCCGGGCGCCCCGGTCGTCCAGTGGCCCTGCACCGGCGGCTCCGAGCAGCGGTGGACGACGTCCGGTTGACGGCCGGACGGCCGGACGGCCGCCGGTGACCGGGTCTCGCGGCTTCTCCCCCACGAAGCCGCGAGACCCTGCCCGACGCGGCCCGGCCCGACACAGCCCCGGCGGGCGGCTGCCCGTCCGTCAGAGGCGGTCGGCGTCCAAGACGGCCCGGGCGAAGGCCTCGGGTGCCTCCTGGGGCACGTTGTGGCCGACCTCGGGCAGGGTGCGGTGGAGGTACGGCCCGGTGAAGAGGTCGCGGTAGGAGGCGCCGTCGCCGGGGGCGGTGAAGGGGTCGCGGCCGGGGTCGAGGGTGACGGTGGGCACGGCGATCCGGGGGCGGGCGGCGAGCCGGTGCTCCAGCTCGTCGTAGCGGCGCTCACCGTCGGCCAGGCCCAGGCGCCAGCGGTAGTTGTGGATGACGATCGCCGCGTAGTCGGGGTTGTCGAAGGCGGCGGCGGTGCGCTCGAAGACGGCGTCGTCGAAGGCCCAGGTCGGCGAGACCTGCCGCCACACCAGGCGGCACAGCTCGCGGCGCCTGTCCCGGTCCTCCATGGCGAGGCGCCCGCGTTCGGTGGCGAAGTAGAACTGGTACCACCAGGTGTGCTCGGCGGCGGGTGCCAGCGGCTCCTTCTGCGCCTCGACGTCGGTGATCAGGTAGCCGCCGACCGAGACCAGGGCCCTGACCCGCTCGGGCCACAGCGCGGCGATGACGTCGGCGGTGCGCGAGCCCCAGTCGAAGCCGGCCAGCACGGCCCGCCGGACGCCCAGCGCGTCCATCAGGGCGAGCACGTCGAGGGCGACGGCGGACTGCTGGGCGTTGCGCACCGTGCGCTCGGACAGGAAGCGGGTGCTGCCGTGGCCGCGCAGGTAGGGGACGATCACGCGGTAGCCCCGGGCGGCGAGCAGCGGGGCGACGTCGATGTAGCTGTGGATGTCGTACGGCCAGCCGTGCAGGCAGATCACGGCGGGGCCGTCGGCCGGCCCGTCCTCGGCGTAGCCGACATCGAGCACGCCTGCCCGGACCCGGGCCAGGCGGGAGAAGCCGGTCCGGCCGGGCACGGGGGACCCGGCCGGACCAGCGGGGGCGGCGGCCCCGGCAACCCCGGCGGCCGGTGGCAGGGCGGCCAGGGACAGCGCGGTGGTGCCCGCGCCGAGTCCGACGGCCCTGGTGAAGGTGCGCCTGTCGATCATTCCGGTTCCTATGCCTTCGCGAACGTGCCGTCCGGGAGCATGACCTGACGGTTCGTCAACGTACCGGACCACCGCCGGCTGCCGTGGGCGGCGCCCGGGGCGGCCGGGGCACGGGTGGCGCCCGGGGCCCCGCCGGAGCGGGCCGGACAGGACCGGGTGGGGGCGAGGGGGCCCGGGTTGCGGGTGGGGGCCGGGGTGGGAGGCAGGCGGCGGCGACGGCGCCCCGGCGGCGAGCCCCGGGCGCGGCCACGGCATGATGTGCCCATGGCCTTCGCACCCCTCCTCGGCGAGCGCCGCGCACGTGAACTCGCCGGACGGCCGTGAGCCGGCCGGTCGAGCCGGGATCGCCCGGCGCCGGATTCGCGTTCGTGGGACGTCAACCTGAACTGGACCGTCTCACCGACTCCATGCTCCGCCCGCCCGCCGTCGTCCTGATCGAGGGCGAGGCCGGCCTGGGCAAGTCCCGCCTGGTGGCCGAGGCGGCGGCCCGGGCCGCCGCCGCGGGCCGCCGGGTGCTGACCGGCTTCTGCCACCCGCTGCGCGAGCCGCTGCCCTTCGGCCCGGTGGTGGACGCGCTGCGCGGCGTCGGCCCGTTCCTGCCGCCCGCGGACCGCATCCCGGCCAGTGCCGGGGCGCTGCGCCCGCTGCTGCCGGACCTCGCCGACCGGCTCCCGCCCCCTCCCCCGGGCGCCCCCGGCGAGGGCCCGCCGGGGCTGCGGCTGCTGGTCCAGGCGGTGCGGGCGCTGCTGGGCGCGCTCGGTGAGACCGTCCTGGTCGTCGAGGACCTGCACTGGGTGGACGACGCGACCCGCGAGCTGCTCCTGCTGCTGGCCCGGGACGTGCCGCCCGGCCTGGCCCTGGTGCTCACCTACCGGGCCGAGGACCTGCCGCCGGACACCCCCGTGCTCGGCGCCGCCTACCGGCGCCCGGCCGGGGTGGGCGGCGCGCTGCTGCGGCTGTCCCCGCTCGCCGAGGCCGAGGTGCACGAGCTGGCGCGGGCCGCGCTCGGCCCGCGCGCGACCGCGGCCCTCACCCGGGTGCTGTTCGAGCGCAGCGAGGGCCTGCCGCTGGTCGCCGAGGAGGACCTGATCACGCTGGGCGAGCGGCGCGGCGCGGACGCGCTGACCACCGCCGCGGACCTGGCCGCCGACCTGGAGCAGTCCGAGGTGCCGCGCGGCCTGCGTGACGCCGTCACCGAGCGGCTGGCCGTGCTGTCCCCGGACGCGGCCGCGATCGCCTGCGCGGCCGCGGTGCTCGGCGTGCCGGCCGGGGAGGAGCTGCTCGCCGCCGTGGCCGGCCTCGACGCGCAGGCCGCGGCGGACGGCCTGACCGAGGCGCTGCGGGCGGCGGTGCTCAACGAGAAGCCGCTGGCCCGGTACGGCTTCCGGCACGTCCTGGCGCAGCAGGTGGCCTACCGGCGGCTGCCGGGGCCGCGGCGCGGCGCCCTGCACCGGCGCGCGGTGGCGGCGCTGGGCGCGCGCGAGCCGAGGCCGCTGGTGCAGATCGCCCATCACACCCTGGCGCTGGGCGACCGGGCGGCCTGGCAGGAGGTGGCGGAGGCCGCCGCCGACCAGGCGGTGGCGCTCGGGGACAGCGGCAGTGCCGGGCCGCTGCTGCGCCGGCTGCTGGACGAGCCGGACCTGGACCCGCGCCGGCGCGGGCGGGCGGCGCTGGCGCTGGCGCGGATCGCCGCCGACGGGGTGGACTCGCTGGCGAGCGCCGCGACGCTGACCGCGATCATCGCCGATCCGCGGCTGCCGGTGCCCGACCGGGGCGAGATCCGGCTGTCGCTGGGCTTCCTGATGGCCGTGCACGGCGGGGACCGGGCCGGTTTCGACCGGATCGAGGAGTCCCTGGAGGAGCTGGAGCAGCGCCCGGACCGGGCGGCCCGGGCGATGGTGGCGCTGGCCATGAACGAGCGCGACGGCGCCGGCGAGCGCGCCTGGCAGTGGCTGGAGCGGGCCGAGCGGGTCCTGGCGGCGAGCCCGGACGAGGAGGTCGCGGCGGCCGTACGGGCCACCCGGCTGACCTTCCTGGCCCGCGAGGGCGACCCGTCGGTGTGGGAGCGGCTGGAGGCGCTGCCGCGCAGCTCGGAGCGGCCGGAGATCGTCCGGCAGACCACCCGCGCGCTGTACAACGTGGGCGAGATCGCCGTCGAGCTGGGCCACGACCGGCGGGCCGCGCGGCTGTTGGAGGAGAGCCGGCGGCTGGCCCGGCAGGCGGCGATCCCGTACCTGGAGTGCTACAGCCGGATCGCGCTGGCGCGGCTGGACGGGCTGGCCGGGCGGTGGGAGGGGCTGGAGGAGCGGCTGGCGGCGCTGGGCGCCGAGTTCCCGGACCTCGCGATGGCCGGCATCGAGCAGGCGCTGCTGCTGGGCCGGCTGGCGGCGGCGCGCGGGCAGCTCGCGGTGGCGTACGCCCGGTTCGCGGAGGCGGAGCCGTACGGGGAGCGGGAGTCGCAGGTGACCGGGGCGCTGCGGGTGGCGGCCGGGCCGGCGGCGCTGCTGCTGGCGGAGGGCGACGTCGCGCGGGCGGCGGCGGTGGTCGCGCCGGCGCTGGACACCCTGCGCGCGGCGGGGGCCTGGCCGCGGGCGGCGGAGCTGCTGCCGGTGGCGGTGGAGGTGCTGCTGGCCGGGGGCGACCGGGCGGGCGCGGCGGAGCTGGCCGGGCAGGCGGGGGCGGGCCTGGAGGGCCGGGACGCGCCGGCCCCCCTGGCGGCGCTGGCCTTCGCCCGGGGCCTGCTGCTGGCCGACGGGGGCGACCCGGCGGGCGCGGGCGCGGAGTTCGTGCGCTGCGCCGGGCTGTGGCGGGAGATCGGGCGCCCGTACGAGGCGGCGCGGGCCCAGGAGCGGGCCGCCGCGGTGTCGGCGGGGGTCGACCGGGCGGCGGCCGGGGAGCTGATCGGCGCCGCCGAGCGGGCCTACCTGGCGCTGGGCGCGGCCTGGGACGCGGCCCGCTGCCAGCGGCTGCGGCGCGAGCTGGGCCTGGGGCGGGCGGCCTCGCCGGGGCGGCGCGGCTACGGCGAGCGGCTGTCGCCGCGCGAGCGGCAGGTCGCGGCGCTGGCCGCGCAGGGCGCGGCGAACCAGGACATCGCCCGGGCGCTGTTCCTGTCGACCCGTACGGTCGAGCACCACGTGGCGAGCGCGCTGCGCAAGCTGGGGGTGGGCCGGGCGGGGCTGGGCGAGGCGCTGGCCGCGGAGGACGGGGCCTCCTGAGGAAAAAGGGGGTCCCGCCCGCTCCCTCAAGAGGCGGGACCCTGTCCGTGGTGTCGGCCGTGCCGGTGGGTGGGTGGACGGTCGGCCGTGCCGGTGGTGGGTGGGTGGCCGGTCAGCCGTGCCGGTGGTGGCCGGCGCGCTCGACGAGTCGGGAGAGCCGGGCCAGGCGGGCCAGGCCCGGGCGGCGCAGGCCGCTGCCGCTGCGGCGGGCGGGCAGGACCAGTCCGGGGTCCGGGGCGGTGAAGTGCGCGTCGGCGTAGAGCCGCAGGCGTTCGCGACGGGTCATGGGGGCGACCTCCGGGGGGTGAGGGGTCGTCGGCTTGGGCGGGTTCCAGGAAACCGGCTGGGCCGGGGCGGGAACAATGCGTACCGCTACCCAATCCCCCGTACCGAATCCTGGGTACCCACCGCTCCCCCGGACCGGCGGACGGCACACCCCGGGCCGTCCGGCCACCGGTGCTGACCCGGGCGGGTGAAGAAACCACCCGTCAGGCTTCGATTCCCGCCGGCGCAGGTACGAGGTTCTGCTGTCCGTGTCGCCTCCCGACAGCGAGGTTCCCGTGTCACCTGCCCGACGGCTGCGGCCGCGTCCACCGCACGTCCTGTCCGCGCTGCTGGCGGTGGTGCTCGGTGCGGGCGCCGCGGCCCTGGCGCCGCCGCTCGCCGCGGGGGCGCCGCACACCGGGCACGCCCGGGCGGCCGCGAAACCGGCGGCCAGGGCCGCCGAGGCCGCCGCGCCGAAGCCGCGCGGGGCCGGGACGCAGCGGCCGATCGGCCCGGACCCGGTGGTCGACCTGCTGGCGCACGGCAACCTCACGATGGCCTCCAACTCGGTGCTGACCTGCGACGACAGCGACGGCACGGTCTGCTCGGACACCGAGGGCTCGAACAACGGCCGGACCAAGTTCATCAAGGTCGACCCGAACGCCCCGGGCCCCAACGCCGCCTCCGCGCAGCTGCTGCTGCCGGCCGGGGCGAACGTGCTGTCCGCCCGCCTGTACTGGCAGTTCAACCCGACCAACACCAGTACCGCGGGCGGCACCTCCGGGGACATCAACAAGGGCAACCAGGTGTCCTGGAAGGTCCCGGGCGCGAGCGGCTACCAGCAGGTGACCGCGGACACCTACGACTGGTTCGACCAGAAGGTCGGCGGGAACCCGCCGGAGCCCCTGCTGGCCGGCGGGGCGGTCAAGGACGTGACGGCCGAGGTCCGGGCCGCCGGCCCGGGCAGCTACACCGTCGCCGACATCCAGGCGTGCGCCGGCCGCTCCTCCGCGCAGAACTACGGCGGCAACAACGTCGGCTGCTGGGGCGGCTGGTCGCTGGTCGTCGCGTACGAGGACCAGGCCGAGCCGCTGCGCTACCTCCAGGTCTGGGACGGCTACCAGCTGCTGCGCGACCCCGACAACTCGACCACGCTGACGCTCGGCGGCATCCGCACCCCCGCCACCACGGCCCCGCGGGCCACCATGGGGATCACCGTCGGCGACGGCGACGCGCCGATCGCCGGGGACACCCTGGCGGTCGGCTCCACGCCGGAGAACCTGACCCTCCTGCCGATGCCCGGCCCCAACGGGGTCGGCACCGACAACGCGTTCACCAGCCGGATCGACCACGTCGCCGCGGACGGCACCGGCACCAACATCACCACCCGCGACCCCGACCCGGTCAACAACTACGGCTACGACGCCCGGATGATCGACGTCACCGGCAAGATCCCGGCCGGCAGCGAGCAGGCCCTGGTCCGGATCAGCGGCGCCGGCGACGCCCTGGAGCCGCAGGCCGCCTGGCTGGCCCTCGACGCCCTCGAACCCGACCTGCGGATCACCAAGGCCAACACCCCGCCCGGCAGCCCCGACGACAACCCGCCCGGCCTGGTCGGCCCCGGCGAGACCATCACCTACACCTTCTCGGTGGCCAACCGCCGCCAGGACGGCAGCAGCACGGACCTCGACACCGCCACCGGCGTCACCCTGACCGACACGATCCCGACCGGCACCACCTTCGTCCCCGCCTCCAACCCGGCCTGCCAGGCCGGCGGACAGACCGTCACCTGCACCGTCCCCGACCTGCCCCCGGGCGCCGAGGCCAACGTCGCCTTCCAGGTCACCGTCGACGCCTCCACCGCCGTCGGCACCCACCTCGACGACACCGCCACCCTGCGCTTCGAGGGCAGCCAGACCCGGCGGGCCCAGGAGCGCACCAGCAACACCGTGCGCAACACCGTGGCCGCGGTGCCCGGCTACACCGTCCTCAAGACGGCCACCCCCACCACCGCCAAGCCCGGTGACACCGTCCGCTACCGGATCCAGGTCACCAACACCAGCCAGGTCGACGCCCCCGGCCTACGCGCGTCCGCTCCAGCGGCCCCACCTGCGGCTCCACCGCCCCCGACCGGCCCGGATATCCTGGGCCGCGTGACTTCCCCGGGCAATGTGAA